>JAEZWL010000184.1 GCA_023420245.1 Bacillota bacterium
CGAGCCCGGAATCTCACCGTTAAGTGAGAGTGCATTGTTAGATGCACGCTGAGATGCCGCAGTATATGCGGTGAACTGGAGTGGTACCGCGGAGCTTCGCCTTCGCCTCTATGAAGATAGGGGCGAAGGCTTTTTTATTTCATTCAGGAAGATATTGAAGGAGGAATCAGAATGCTGTTAACAGGAGCAGAAATTATCATGGAATGCCTGCTGGAGCAGGGCGTGGATACGGTTTTTGGGTATCCGGGGGGGAAGGTTCTCTATACTTACGACGCACTTTACAAGTATCAGGATAGAATCCATCACATCCGCACGGCGCACGAGCAGGGAGCGGCACACGCTGCCGACGGCTACGCGCGCTCCAGCGGAAAGACAGGAGTCTGTATCGCGACCTCCGGTCCGGGTGCGACCAATCTGGTAACCGGCATAGCCACCGCCTATATGGATTCCATCCCGATGGTGGCGATAACCGGCAATGTACCCCGCGACCTGTTGGGATCAGACAGCTTTCAGGAAGTGGAAATCACCGGAATAACGATGCCTGTAACAAAGCATAATTTTTTGGTAAAGCATATTGAGAATCTGGCCGACACAATCCGCAAGGCGTTTCAAATTGCCAACACAGGTCGCAAAGGTCCGGTGCTGGTGGATATTCCGCAGGATGTGACCGCACAGAAGTTTGAATATACGCCGGGCAGCCCGCTTCCGCTGCCAAAGGCAGAGCTGCCCCACGCGGAGCGTTTTGAGCAGGCGGTCGAAATGATCCGCAAAAGCGAAAGACCGTTTATCTTTGCCGGCGGCGGTGTTATCTCCGCACAGGCTTCTCCGGAGCTGCAGGATTTTGCCGACCGCATCGACGCGCCGGTCGCCTGTTCCCTGACGTGTCAGGGCGGTTACGACCAGTCCAGCGACCGCTACATCGGCATGCTGGGAATGCACGGGACCAATACCTCCGCTCTCGCAATCAAAAACTGTGATCTTTTGATTGCCGTAGGTACACGCTTTTCCGACCGTGTGCTCTGCAATGCAAATCTTTTTGCAAAGCATTGCCCTATCATTCAAATTGATATCGACTCCGCCGAGTTTAACAAAAATATTGATGTGGATTTGAAGCTGAAGGGTGACGCGAAGGATATCCTTGCCTGCTTAAACAAAGCCCTCCCGAATGAGGAGCATGAAGGCTGGATGAACAATATCAAGACATGGAAGGTAGAGTATCCCCTTACGCAGGAAGACGCGGATTCTGAGGCGGTTATCCCCAAAGATGTTATGGAGACGCTAAGCCGCCTTACCGATTCCAAGGCTGTTATCGCAACCGAGGTCGGTCAGCACCAGTTTTGGGCAGCGCAGTTCTATACCTTCCGCGAACCGAAGCAGTTTATAACCTCGGGAGGTTTGGGAACCATGGGCTTCGGACTTGGAGCGGCTATGGGAGCTCAGGTTGCCAACCCGGAAAAACGGGTCATCAATATTGCCGGCGACGGAAGCTTCCACATGAACTGTAACGAGCTTTCTACCGCCGCAAATTATAATATCCCGATTATCGAGCTGATTATGAACAACTCAGTGCTCGGCATGGTACGCCAGTGGCAGAAGCTTTTCTATGGCGGTCGTTTTTCACAGACTGATTTGGATAAGAACACAAATTTTGAGCTGCTGGCACAGGCGTTCGGTATGAAAGCATTTACGATTAAGACAAAAAGCGAGATCGAGCCGGTATTAAAGGAAGCGCTTTCCCTGAACGAGCCGGTTCTGATCAATTGCTATATCAGTGAGGATTTTAACGTGCTGCCCATGGTTCCGGCGGGCGGTTCGGTGGAAGATCCAATTTTGGAAATGTAGGAGGAAACGTCATGAGTCAATATAACAACAATGGAGAAAAAGAATATGTCCTTTCCGTTCTTGCCAGAAATAATCCGGGCGTGCTTCTTCGCATTGCCGGTCTGTTCAGCCGCCGCTACTACAATATTTTAAGCATCGTGGCGGCGCAAACCGAAAACACGGAATACTCCCGGATTCTAATTGTCGTTTCGGGCGATGACCGCATTGTCCGTCAGGTAGATAAACAGCTGAACAAGCTGGAGGATGTTGAGGAAGTGAATGTACTGAATCGCGATGAAGCCGTTGTGCGGGAACATCTTTTGATGAAAGTGGAGCGCAGTCTTCAAAACAGCGAGAAGCTGGTCGAGATTGCCAATGTGTTCCGTGCAAACATTTTAAATGTGGAGCCGGATTCCATGATACTCGAGCTCACCGGTGACGCCGTTGCCATCAATTCGTTTATTGAGCTCTACAATCCGTATCATGTACTGAAAATCCTTCGCACCGGCGCAATGGCCATGATGAAATAGTTTATAGTCAATTGCTATACTTCGGGCCGCCGAAGGCGACGGTCCCTGGCATTTTTTATGAAGCCGTATACCGCTCCCTCATGGGAAGCTATTAATGTTAGGGGAAATCAACTTGCTTACACTGGATAAAGTATACCATGCCGCTTTTGTTTTAAAGGATGTCATCCGTAAAACCAATTTAATAAATGCCCCGCTCATTAACCCGGAAAGCGAAATCTATCTGAAAACCGAAAATCTTCAGATCACCGGCTCCTTTAAGGTTCGCGGGGCGTATTACAAAATATCGCAGCTTTCCGCGGAGGAAAAGGAAAAGGGCGTAATCGCCTGCTCCGCGGGCAACCACGCGCAGGGTGTGGCGCTTGCCGCGGCGAAAAACGGGATCAGGTCCCTCATCTGTATTCCGGACGGAGCCCCTATTTCCAAGGTGGAGGCGACCAAAAGCTACGGCGCGGAGGTTTGTCTGGTGAAGGGCGTCTACGACGACGCCTATAAAAAGGCATGCGAACTGCAAAAAGCGAGCGGCGCGGCGTTTATCCATCCCTTTAACGACCCGGATGTTATTGCCGGGCAGGGAACGATCGGTCTGGAGGTTTTAAACCAGCTTCCCGATGTTGACGCTGTTATCGTTCCGGTGGGCGGCGGCGGGCTGATTTCCGGCGTGGCTTTCGCGATCAAATCGCTGAACCCGAACTGCAAGGTGTACGGTGTTCAGGCCAGCGGGGCTGCCAGCATGGTGAAAGCGCTGGAAGACCGGAAGGTCGAAACCCTCAAGAGCGTGTCTACATTTGCGGACGGCATCGCGGTAAAATGCCCGGGGGACCTCACCTATGATCTTTGCTCCAAATATGTGGATAAGGTGGTTACGGTAACCGACGACGAAACTGCAACGGCCATCCTTACCCTGATTGAGCAGCACAAGCTTATCGCCGAGGGCGCGGGCGCGGTCGCCGTAGCGGCCGCCATGTTCAACAAGGTGGACGTCAAAGGTAAAAAGGTGGTATGTCTTGTCTCGGGCGGTAATATCGATGTTACCATCCTTTCCCGCGTAATCGACAGAGGACTGCTGAAAGCCGGACGCTTCGGAGAGCTTACCATCGAAATGGTGGATAAACCGGGTCAGCTTAGGGAGGTCTCTTCAATGATCGCCGATCACGGCGCGAATGTGGTTAGCGTTCACCACGACCGTGCGGGCGAGAATACCGGAATCAATGCGTGCTATCTGCGTATCCGCATGGAAACCAGGAACCACGAGCATATCAATCAAATCCGCAAGGCGATTACCGATGCGGGGTTCCATATTATCAGCAATAACTAAGCGATAAGGAGAATCGAAATGTTTCAAGTTATTTCTACCAAAGACGCTCCGGCGGCAATCGGTCCGTATTCTCAGGCAATCGTGGCCAACGGGATGCTTTTTGCCAGCGGCCAGATTCCGATTGTTCCGGCAACGGGCGAAATTGCACAGGGCGATATCACGGTTCAGGCGGAGCAGGTGATGAAAAATATCGGCGCAGTCCTTTCCGCTGCGGGAACCGGCTTTGAAAAAGTCGTGAAGACCACCTGCTTTTTAGCCGATATGTCCGACTTCGCCGCCTTCAACGCAACGTATGAGAAGTATTTTATCGGCAAGCCGGCACGCTCCTGCGTTGCGGTAAAGCAGCTTCCCAAAAATGTGCTGGTCGAAGTGGAAGTCATTGCCCTGGCTGAATGAGAGCAGAAGATATTATAAGCAAGCAAGGAGGAGACATTGCGTCTCCTCCTTGCTTGCTTTCATCCGAAAACGCCCGTCGCACCGGGAGCTTCCTATTTCCTTTTGATGTTTTGTGCTCTGCTTTTGATGGATTCTTTCAGACGCTGGAGGGACTCGTTGTTGGATATCGATTTCATCGTTGGGAAAGCGTCTACAATGCGGCGCTGAAAGAATTTGACGTTTGTTTCAATTTTATCCTTCTTTTCAAACTGGAGCTTCAGGAAGGCCCTGGTGTCGTCGTCAAACAGGTTCCCGATTTTTGCTTGAATACTTTCAAGGGTATCCGCTGTATACGAGGAAGCCCGTTCCTTGATCGAATCCAGAACCTGCTGAAGCTCCTCCAGCTTCCCGTTCAGCTGCAGGGCGGCATGTACCGATACGACCGTATCAAAGAGAAAGTAGAGCATACACAGGATGCTAAGATAAGGCAGAAGCTTGTCCGGAATCGAGCCAATCAGATACATCACAACCGGATGAATAAAAACGACTCCGACCAGACACATCAGACCAAATAAAAGAGAATTCTGCAAGCAAATCCGACCTTTGATATTAAACCGAAGGTCAGAATAATCCCAGTAAGTTGTATGGAATATCTTTTCCAAAACATAACCGGTCAGGTATTCCAGCGATGTGGTAATCGCGACGCCCGCGAAATAGAGAATCAGCCAGTTTTCCTTAAACGGAGAAAGCAGCGAAATGACAACGACCGCCCCAATACCGTAGATCGGGCAAAACGGACCGGTCAAAAAGCCGCGGTTGATAAATTTTCGCGCCGGAACGGAACAGAAAATACTTTCGGTAAGCCACCCTAAAAAGCTGTATATGGTAAAAACCAAAAACAATACCCAGAAGTTATTCATCATGTACCTCTTCATTATTACATCTATAAAATAAGTAAGATTATTGCAAGAGTTATACGCTTTTAATCATTTCAATTACCTGAGTATAATCACATTTTTCTTCATTTATAACCATGAGAGAAAATTTTTCCGCATATTTTTTAATGTCTAATCTCAAAAAATCTTGAAAGCCCTTTGGCTCTAACAGCTTAATAACCGAAAACAAAGGTCTTTGAATTAATTTTTTAGGCTTGTCCCACTCAATGATAAGTATTTTCCCTTTCTTCCGTAATACTCTTTTTGATTCGTTCATTATTTTATGTCTGATTTCCTCATCAATTTCATGTAAAACCAATGAAATAATAACAACGTCAAAGGAACTATCTTCAAAAATCGTATTTGTGGCGTCCATGACAAGGGTTTTAATATTTTTAATTCCTCTCGCATTAATTTTCTGTTCGGCAAGTGCCAGCATATCCTTAGACAAATCGATTCCGATAATTTCGGCGTTTGGTCTGTTTTCCGCAATAAGAATACTGTTTTCAGCCGTTCCAACGCAGATTTCCAATATTTTTGTTTTATCGTCAGGGATTCGTTTAAGCATAGCTGTTCGTGGGCTTGTGTTTGGATTGTTGAAAAATAAAACATCAAGTAAGCCGTAAAATTTAGAGACAACCTTATACTGTAAATTCATATATTTTCCTTTAGCCAAAATAATTTTTTCTTTACGAACCATTACCGATTTTACCCCTTACAATATGGTAAAGTAAAGATATGATATAGTTTATCGTTTCAGGTTTCGTTTGTCAAACGATAAAGTCAATCGCTATAAAAAGTAAAGTTTTTTGAATAACACCAATAAATAGTATAAAAGCGCGGCACTGACGGCTGGTGTGACAATCCAGCCGATGACGTCCACCTCCAAACGCGTTACTTTTAGGAGCCGATTGATGCTGAGCGAGGCATTGTAGATCTCGCTCATAAACAAAATTACAATATAAGCCTTTAAGCCGAAAATCGGAATGAGTAACGCGATTAAGATTACACGCATGATGGAATCGCTGAAATTGTATTTCAGGGAATATAATTGCTGGTCAAGCCCCTTCAGCATTCCGTCTACCACGCTGTCCAGATACATCAGCGGTATAATGGGCGCCATAACGCGGAGGATATTCCCAACCTCCGGGCTGCGGTAAAACGCCATTCCAAGGTCGTCGGCAAAAACAATGAGGATGGCCGTAATCAGGAACGAGAAAGTGAGCGTAAATCGGAACGCGCGTTCCGCGTTGCGCTGAATGGATTTTTGCCTGCCTGCGGCGTTCGCCTCAGCCATCTCCGGAACCAGAAGCATGGAAAGCGCGCTCAGAAACGCAAAGGGAAAGAACAAAATCGGCATAACCATGCCTTGAATCTCGCCGTACTGTGCCAGAGAGCTTTCCGTTCCCGCTCCGTTTTTTTTCAGCCCGCGTGGAATCAGAATGTTTTCCGTGCTGCTCAGCAGGCTGCGAAAAACCGAGCCGCAGAGCACAGGGGCGGCGATATGCAGGATGGTACGGTAAATTCCGTGGGATTTCTGCCGCGAAAGGCCGAGTTTTTTGGAATAAATCAGGTACAGCAGAGCGATGAAGCCGCAGGAGAACACCTCGCTGATCGTAGAGCCGAGCATCAGAGCCTCCAGCGGACGGTCGGTATGCCACAGAAGCGCCAGCGAGGCGCTAATCGCGACAATCTGCTCGATAAATTCACCGCAGACTGGAACGATGGTATTGCGAATGGCAAGAAAATACCCCTTGAGGCAGGTGCAGACGGCAATAAACGGCAAACCCGGAGCAAGCAGCCTTAAGGCGACTGCCGCATACGGACTGCCGATAAACTCCGTGGCAATAAAATCGGAAAAAAAGAACAAACCGGCGGCGGCAATAAAGCTGAAAAAAAGTGCGACCAGCAAACAACGCCTTACCGCACCGCGCGTTCCCTTCCCTTCAGCGACCATACGGGTAACCGCAAGACCTACACCGGAGGTGCAAATTGTAATCCCTAAAAAGAAAACGGAGAAAATCAGCTGGTACACGCCCATTCCGGAAGCGCCGATTTTTCCGAAAATAAAGGTGCGAAACCAGATGTTTGAGATTCGGAGCAAGACAGAGCTGACCGTCAGGATGATGGCATTCAGAATAAAAACGCGTTTTTTCATTTGTTTAACACCTTTATAGTTGTTGTTAATCAAATGTATTCGCGCGGCATCAAAAATAAGTCTATATTTTTATATCCAAAATGATTATAATAAACTTATGCTATCATTGAAGATTTGATTTTACTGGAGGAAACGAATGGACTGGACGGAAATCACCATATCGGTGGACGCAAAGGAAATTGATAAAGCCGGAGATATCGCACAGATGGTTGTGCCCTATGGAATCTATATTGAGGATTATTCTCATTTAAATGAAGAAGTGGAAGAAATAGCGCATATCGATTTAATCGATGAGGAGCTGCTGAAAAAAGACCGCACGAAGGCAAAGGTGCATGTATATATCAGCCCGGAGGAGAACCCGGCGGAAGCCGTTTCATTCCTGCGCGAGCGCTATCGCGCGGAGGGCATTGCACACGAGATTGCAACCGATTCCTGCGTGGAAGAAGACTGGATCAACAACTGGAAAAAGTACTTTAAACCGATTTTGGTTGGGGAAAAACTTCTGATTCGCCCGACCTGGGAGGAAGAATATGAAGCCGGAGACCGCAAAGTTCTTCATTTGGAGCCCGGTCTTGCGTTTGGCACCGGAACCCACGAAACAACAAGACTCTGCATGGAGCTGCTGGAGGAACATGTACAGCCAGGCTATGAGGTGCTGGACGTCGGCTGCGGCAGCGGAATTCTTTCCGTGGCGGCGCTGCTTCTCGGAGCGGAAAAAGCCGTCGGTGTGGATATCGACGCGCTCGCGGTCAAAACAGCGGTGCAGAACGCGGAAATCAATCAGGTTGAAGACCGCTTCACGGGAATTTGCGGCGATCTGACCGACAAGGTCAGTGGGAAATATCATATTGTCGTCGCGAACATCGTTGCCGACGTCATCATCATGCTGACGAAGGATATCGAACAGTTTATGTATCCGGATACGGTCTATTTGATGAGCGGCATCATCGATACGCGCGAAAACGACGTCCTCATGGCACTCGAGGATAAATTCGAGATTACCGCAAGAAAATCGGAAAAAGGCTGGGTCGCTTTGGCCGCAAAGCTGAAATAAACGGAGGCTATGGAAATGACTCTCGAAAACGGTATGGAAGTTTGCAGCTGCCCGAAAAAAGACTGCGAGCGCCACGGGAAATGCGTGGAATGTCTGGAGCACCACTTGAATCATAAAAGGCACCCTCCGTACTGCAAGCGGGTCAGGGCGAAGCGATCAAAGAAAAAGCAGGAGGCTTAGCCGTTGAGCATGGAAATTAAAATTCTTCCGGCTCAGCCGTCTGATGCGCCGAAGATCAGCCAAATCCACGCCGCAAGCTGGAAGTCCGCCTACCGCGGAATGGTTCCACAGAAGTATCTGGATGAGCTGAGGGACGATTTTTGGACGGAGAAATTTACCCGTTGGCTGAGGAAGGGAACTCTCAGAACGAAAATGCTGTTTGCAGGAGAAACACCGGTCGGATGTACGGCTTACGGAGAATCACGGGACGAGAAGTACCCGGATTGGGGTGAGATTGTTTCGATTTACCTGAGCCCGGAGGGTTACCGGAAGGGCTACGGCACGCTTCTTTTGCAGGCGGCGCTGGATGATCTGAAGGCGCAGGGGTTTTCAACCTGTTTCCTTTGGGTGCTCGAAGAAAACAGCAATGCCCGGCAGTTTTATGAAAAGAACGCCTTTACCCTCACGCAGGATACCTGCCACTGCGAGGTGATGGGGCAGGAGCTGACCGATATCCGCTATATCATTGCTTTATAAAGAAGAGGAACCGATGGAATGCTTATCCGTCGGTTCCTTTTTTATTCAGTTTCGGTATAGTTTCCTAAAAAGGAGAAGCGGGGCAATTCGTCATATAACGCGCAAATCAAATCCAGCGTCTGCTTCTCGTGTACGTTTCCGGCAAAATCCAAATAAAAGTCATACTCAAAGGTCTTGCCTTCAATCGGGCGGCTTTCGATTTTTGTCAGGTTCAATCCCGCTGCGGCAAAGCGTGCAAGCACGCTGTAAAGCGTTCCGGTTTTGTGCGCGATGGAAAAGCAGAGACTGATTTTCTGCGCGTTCTCCGGAATGAACAGCCTTTTGCTGATCACGATAAACCGGGTGCAATTGTTGGAGTTGTTTTCAATATTTCTGTCAAGCACGGATAATCCGTGCTCCTTTGCCGCACGCTCCGAGCAGATGGCGGCAATCGCAGGTTCCCTTCGTGCCGAAACGTCCTGTGCGGCGGCTGTGGTGCTGGAGCAGGGCAGAGGGCGCATATCGTGCTCTGCGATATAATCGGAGCACTGCGCCAAAGCCTGCGGGTGGGAGTACACCGTTCCGATGCGGTCGACGCTGACATTCTGTGCCGCCGCAATGCAATGATGAATATGCATGGTCGAGGCGGATATGATGTAGAACCGGTATTTTAGGATTAAGTCGTAGACTTCACTGACGGAGCCGGCAGAGGAATTCTCCACCGGAAGCAGCCCCAGATCGGCGGTGCCGCTCTCCACCGCTGCGAAAATCTCCGCGAAGCTCGAGTAAAACCGAGGGGATGCCTTTGGGTAGAGATGGATTAACGCCTCATGGGAATTGGAGCCGCTTTCTCCCAGACACGCGATTTTGCCTGCCTTCTGCGGCGCTGTATCCGATGCTTCAATCTGGGAACGAAGCTCAGTGCCGCTGCCCAGAAGGTCATGCTGAATTGCACGGCTCATCTCCATTAAATTCGAGAAGAGAATCCGCGCGTTTCCGCCGTATTCTCCGGCTTGCTCCTGCACCTTGTCGAGAATATCCTGTTCCCTTCCGGCCTGAAATACCGGGAGGTTCTGTTCTTTTTTTATTGCGGCGACTTTTTTGGCGCAATCCATGCGGGCGATGAACAGGGGCAGCAGTTTTTCATCAATATTATTAATTTCATTTCTGATTTCGTCAAGTGTCATAAAAGCTTCCTTCTAATTCCTGTTTTTCTGCCTGACGTTGGTCAGACGATAGGAAGGATATTCATCAGCGCGACGGCGGCCGCGGCTTCAACCACCGGAACGGCGCGCGGAACGATGCAGGGGTCGTGCCTGCCCGAAACGTTCAGCGCCGTGTTTTTTCCGGTGTTCAGGTTTACGCTTTCCTGCTCCCGGCTGATGGAGGGGGTTGGCTTGAACGCTGTGCGGAACACAATCGGCATTCCCGTCGCGATTCCGCCCAGAATGCCGCCCGCGTGGTTGCTTTTCGTCTTTACGGTTTCACCGTCAAAACAATAGGAGTCGTTGTTTTCGCTGCCGAACATTCCGGCGGCACCGAAGCCGGAGCCGAATTCCACACCCTTGCAGGCCGGAATCGCAAAGAGAATGGAAGAAAAAACCGGTTCAATTCCGCCGAACAGGGTGTCGCCCGTACCGGCGGGAACACCCGTTACCGCACACTCTACCACGCCGCCGACGCTGTCCTGCGCGAGACGTGCTTCTTCAATTTTTGCGCGCATCGGGGACTGTGCGTCTTCGCTGATTACAGAGAAATATTGCGAAGATAAACGGTTCAGCAGGCTTTCGGGAATGTCGGTCATATCAAACGGAGTATCCTTTACTCCACGAATCGAATATACATGCGCGCCGATTACGACGCCGCGCCTTCTCAGAATCTGGCGGCATACCGCGCCCGCAAAGAGCATGGGGGCAGTCAGTCTGCCCGAAAAATGCCCGCCTCCGCGCACATCGTTACATCCTTTATAGCGAAGATACGCCGGGTAATCGGAATGTCCCGGACGCGGAATGATTTTTAACTGCGCGTAATCCCCCGACCTTGTGTTGGTATTCTGAATCATCGCGCACAGAGGTGCGCCCGTGGTTTTACCGTCAAGAAATCCGCTGAGAATCTCAGGCAGGTCGCTTTCCTTACGGGGCGTGCTCGAAAGATCGCGCCCCGGCGCGCGACGGCTCATTTGCAGGCTGATTTCCTCCAGGTCGAGGCTCTCTCCGGCGGGAAGCCCGTCCAGCACTACGCCAATCGCCTTTCCGTGACTCTCGCCGAATATTGATATTTTTACTTTTTCACCCCAAATCGACGACATTCGCGTTCCCTCCCAGTGTATTAT
>JAEZWL010000205.1 GCA_023420245.1 Bacillota bacterium
AAACAATTCCGTACATGGCGTTTTTTATTGTTGCCCCCGAATAGAGCAGCGCGGGCGGTTTCGTGCCCTACACACTTTTCCGCTCGCGCAAGCTGATTCGTAATTATGGTCAATTAACGCCAAAACCACCCGGTCTTTGCGGTCTGTTTTCCGTGCTGCTGCGTCGTCTGCCTTGAAACACGAAAAAGATACGCGCAAATATTTCACCGTTTTTAAAGTTGATCGACTGTATTTGGGGTGCAATAAGAAGAGATATCGGTAATCGCGGAAAAACAGCGTCCCGTTTGGGGCGCTGTTTTTGTTTCATCTGGTTTTTAAGACGCAGGAAGTCCCCTGACCATCCATTTGTAACTTTCAATTTCCCAGAAAAGGGCGGACGACGCGCCCTGTGTTACCGATTTCTGCGCTAAATAGTCGTTCCTTACCTTTGTATCATCCACGCCGGACATCAGCCCGAGAGCGTATTTTTTCTGCGCCTGATCCTGTTTCAGCCTGGCGTTATCCAGCTTTTGCTGTTCCGCTTTCAGAACATCCTGCTGTTTTATAATCGTATCGTACTGCTTTTCCAAAGAAGCGCCGATATTTTGCCGCTCCATTTCGGCGTCGTTGCTTTTAATTTTCCGTTTGTCGCGGTTTTCGGAGGTATCGTCGTCGATGATAGCGCGCTGCTTCTGGCTGATCCTGATTTTATAGCTGGCGTCCTGCGCCGCCGGAATATCGGCGGCAAGACTGCACTTTGCCGCGTAAGCGGTATCGGGAGCGGGCATTGCGCCGAAGGTAATCTGGTCGCTGTACGCGTGCCCCAGAAGCTGGTTCATCTGGTACGCGACGGATTTTGACTGGCTCTTTAACGCGTTCAGGTTGTAATCCAGCTCCGCCACGGCGGCTTTCGCGTCCGCAACGGCAACCGGAGTTGCCTGCTTCACATCCAGCCTTGCCTGCGCGACCTTGCCCTGATTTTCCAGAACAACGCGCGTATTGGTCAGTTTTTCGATATTGTACTGTAGCTGATAATACACGGAGAATAGACTCTGCGCGGTTTTAACCAGCTGATAATCAGAAAGCTCCGCCTGCAGCTCAATCAGCTCAAAATTATCCTCTGAAACGTCCTGCTGCATATTCAGAATTGCGTTCAGGGAAGAGAGCGACGCGTTGGTTCCCTGTGCGACCGCTTTTAAATCGGGGGTCGCCATCGGATTATTGATGATCGCGTTCATTCCGCCGCTCGCCTGCGACAGAGTATCGGAGAGCTTTGCGTATTTTTCCTTCAGCTCTTTTTCGTCGTCCATGCTTTTAATCAGGCGGTCGTTGCTGTTTACCTGCAAATTATTCTGCAGGACCAGCTGCTCTACCTGGGAATACTCCACGCGGTAAGCAGTTTGTGCCGTTTCCTGAGCGGAGGCGGGAACAACGGTGCTCACAACGAAGATTGCCGCCAGCGCCAGTGCGCCGAGCTGCTTTGCTATTTTCATAAGCTTTCCTCCTTGGACTTTTCTTGTGCTGCGGGCATCGGAAACTCGAGCAGACCGTTCGGCTCTTTCATATTCAGCGCGCCCATAAATATTTCTCGCAGCTTTTCGCGGCTCATATAAATATATTCTCCCAGCAAATATTGCCTGAGCGAGGCGTCGCGCTCCTGCTCGTTCATAAAGTGCTGGTTCAAACCGAAAACAGCGATTTCAGCGACAGCGCGCGGGTATTTGCAGTCGAAGACGCCTTCCTCGTTGCCTTGGGTAATAAATTCAGCCAGCATATCGGAGATTGCGCCGAGAACCTCCAGCTTAATCTGGTTCATCAGCATCCCGCTATTCACATACCACACATTCTGAATCAGCTCCGACCGCTCCATGATATTCTGCACCGCACGGCTCATCAAATAATTGATTTTTTCAACCGCGCTTCTGTTTTCATTCAGATACTGCGACCGGTTTAATTCCTCAATAAAATTCTTTCGGTCGAGTCTTACGCACTCCATTAAAACCTCTTCCTTGGAGTGAAAGTAGTAGTGGAACAGCCCCGACGCCACTTGAACCTTGTTGGTGATATCCTTAATGGATACGTTCTCATATCCCTTTTCAAGGAATAGCTCCAGCGCGGCCTCCGTAATCTCCAGCTTCCGTTCCTCCGGTTTTTTACATATCCTCATATGATGCACTTCCCTCCCTCAGCTTCTGAAAGAAGCCCTCAAGCGTTATCTTCATTGTAACATTCCCTCGGATTCTGTCAACCGCGCCATGGAGCAAACCGGACGTCTGCGGTGTACCCCGGTCTGAGAAAATTTTCCTTATCCTCCGGCTTTATCTGCACCTTTATAATCCGGTCGCCGTCCTTTTCGACTGCCTGGTTGGAGATTCGCAGAATCTGCCCCGGTATTTTCAACCCTTTATTTGCAGTGGGAATAATTTCGACCTTGCTTCCCACAGAAATCCGGCTGATAAACTCCTCGGGAACCTCCGCGCTTACATACAGGCTGGAGCTGTCAATCAGGCTGATGACCTTTTGCGCGGCGTACTGCGTCCCCAGCGCGGAGCCCTTTACCACGGAGATATCCTTCACAATTGCGTCATCGAGGTTTGAAATAATATGATTCCCCGAAAGATAAGGCTTCTGCCCCTTGCCGGTCATAATATTCAAATCCGCCTGCGCCGCGGTTTGGGTGTTTTTCTGCTGGCTGAGCTGCACCTCCTTGTATTTCAGGTTGGTGTTCAGACCGTCCAGCTCCTCCTGTAACGTCCGCTTTGTTTTGGTGATGTTGCTGAGAACATCATTTTTCGCCTTTTGCTTCTGGTTCAGAAGATCGGTATAAGTATCCAGCTCGGCCTGCGAGATTACGCCGTCCTTGAAAAGCTTCTGATATTTATTCACGTTGTCCTGTGCATCCTTGACCTCTTTGTTGGCGCGGGTCAAGGAGCTTTGAAGCAGCTGCAGCTCCGCCTTGCTCCCGCTGTTCAGCTCGGTGGTTTTGGTGGCGATCTGTTTTTTCAGCGTGTCGATTTCCGCTTGAAGCGCGGCCTGATCCACATTGTTGATCGCGCCCTTGGTAGAATCCGCCTGTGCTTGCAGTTTTTTCAGATTTTCCTCGTAATCCTGTGCGGAAAGCGCAATCAGCGTGTCGCCCTTCTTTACCGTGTCGCCCTCCTTGACGTAAATTTCGGAAACCGTTGCGGGAAAGTCGATATTAATCTGGTATTCGTCGTTGAACTTCACTTCGCCCCACACGACGGTATCGCTCGACTTTACCGTGCCGGATGACGCGGACGACGGAGCCTCCTGTGTGTTATTCCCCTTGCCGCAACCGGCAAAAACAAGCAGGACAAGCGCCATGCTCAGCGCGATGTATTTTTTTGCTTTCATTTCGATTCCTCCTGAGCTATTCGACACTTTTCAGCGCCTGCAGCATATCAATTGTTTTAATTTTGCGGATTACGACGCTGTTGACGATGATCGCGAAAATCATCGTAATCACCGCGGCGAGCAATACCTTATCCGGCGTGAGATGCCCGATCATATCCATCTCGTCGCCGAAGCCGCTCGCGAACACATAGGTAATCAGCCAGCCGACCGGAACGCCAAATACGATTCCGATCAGGGCGGAAAAGATATTTTCCATCAGCACCAGCGGTCTGATTTCCTTTTGGCGGAAGCCGAGAACCTCCAGCGTGGCAAGATCGCGGACACGTTCAAAGAAATTGAGAATTCCCATATTGTAAAGAACGATAAACGCCAGAATTCCGCCCGCCGAAATCAGCATAAACGCGGCGATGTAAACCGAAGTGAGGTTCTGGTCAAAATTCTCCCTTTGCTTCGTGCGGCTGACGTATTCGGAAACGTAGTCGCTTTGCAGAAAGCTCTCATCCTCGTGATTCCATTTCACCAAAATGCTGGTGGGCTTGAAATCCTCGCCGATCTTCTCCCAGTAGTCGTCCGTCATATAAATCCCCTGCCCGGAAACCATATAGACGAGCTTTTCCACCCGAACCGGGACGTAGGTATCGTCGCTTCGCTTAAGGTTCACCTCGTCGCCGACCTTTACCCGCAAAAGCTCCGCCATTTTCCGGGTCATTGCGATTCCGCTATCCGGCAAATCCACTTTGTTGCCGTCCGCGTCCTCCAGCCGCAGAAGCGGGCTGTCTTTGGAGTAAACGGTAACCACCGCCAGCCTTCGCATTCCGGCGTCGGAGGTAAGCAGAACGGCACCTTCCTCTACATCCTGCACAACGCCGTCCAGCTGCAGGTTTTTAATATCCCGGTCGGTTGTGCGGGGGTCAAGAATTACCTTCTGATCGTAGGTATAAAGCTTTTCGTAGGTCGTTTTGGAAATTCCGGTGACCATATCATAGAGCGTAAACGCGCCGATAATTAATCCGGTGCAGCCCATAACCCCGAGAATGCTCATTGCCATCCGGAATTTGTTGCGGGTCGTGTTGCGCGCGATAAGCTTGCTACTGAATTTCATCCGGTTCCAGAGCTTCGGAAAGCGTTCCAGAAAAATATGGTTTCCCTTTTTGGGCGGCTTGTCGCGAAGCAGGGTAGAGGGCATTTCTGACTGTAGCTTCAGGCACGAGTAATAGGAAACCCCGCCGGTGCAGGCCACGATGATCAACGTATTTAAAATAATATTCGGGACATTCAGGCTGAGCTGATAGCTCGGAAAGGTAAACAAAAAGCTCAGGTTGTTCAGAAGTACCCTCCCGATCAGGTTCGGTCCGATGATGCATCCGGCCAGCGAGCCGAGGAGCCCGACGTAAAGCCCGTAGGAGGTGTAGTGCCACAGAAT
>JAEZWL010000120.1 GCA_023420245.1 Bacillota bacterium
ACATGGACCCTCATAACCATGAGGCGCTTGCAAGCAAGCAGGCCTTGCAGTACTGGACGCCCGTTGACTGGTACAACGGCGGCATGGAGCATACGACTCTCCATTTGCTGTACAGCCGTTTCTGGCATAAATTCCTTTACGATATCGGCGTGGTTCCCACTCCGGAGCCATATGCGAAGAGCACAAGCCATGGGTTGATTCTCGGCGAAAACGGTGAGAAAATGAGCAAATCCCGCGGCAACGTTGTCAATCCGGATGAAATTGTGAGCGATTACGGTGCGGATACCATGCGCCTATATGAAATGTTTATCGGAGATTTCGAAAAAGCGGCGCCGTGGAGCGCTACAGGTATCAAGGGCTGCCGCCGTTTCATCGAGCGTTACTGGAATCTTCAGAATATGCTGTGCGAGGAAAAGGGCATCAGGAAAAGCCTTGAGATATCCTTTCACAAGGCGATTAAAAAAGTCGGCGAGGATATTGAGAACCTCAAGTTCAACACGGCAATCGCTACCCTGATGGCACTGATGAACGACATTGCCGGCGTCGGCTCCATAACGGCGGAGGAGCTTAAAATCTATTCAAGCCTGCTCGGTCCTTTTGCGCCTCATGTAACGGAAGAAATGTGGGAAGCTATGAAGCTTGACGGAATGGTCTGCCAGCAGGAGTGGCCCGCGTATGACGAAGCGAAATGCAAGGAAGACAGCGTAGAGATTGCGGTACAGGTAAACGGCAAGGTACGCACCCGCATCCTTGTTGCCGCCGACATTTCCGGCGACGCGGCGATTGCGGCGGCTAAGACCGACGAAAAAATCGCGGCGGAGATCAATGGCAAGAACATTGTCAAGGAGCTTTATGTTCCGGGCAAGCTCGTAAATATCGTAGCGAAATAATCTAAATAATGCAATAACGTAAGCGGCATCGGTGAAAAATCCGGTGCCGTTTTTATTGACTATTTTTTATTGTAGAAATATAATTGATTTTATCAAAAGTACTGCCAAGTTTTGATATGGAACAACATGATAGTAGCCTGAAATATTTGTACTCATAATCTTAGGAGGTAAAATTATGCTTAAGAAAATTATTGTAGCTTTTTGCTTTGTTACCATAGCAATGGGATTGGTCGCTTGTTCGGCCGCAAGCGGAAATTCTAAAATGGATTCAGTTGTGCCGTCTTCCCTTGAAAAAATTCCACTAACCATTAATTCCAAAGTATCAATAGTTTCCGGAGACACTTTGTACAATCCTAAAACCCTTAAAGAAGTGGAAGGCTTAGCAGAATATATCGTAAAAGGACGTCTCCTGAATGATGCAAAACAAAAATTGTACCGAAATGGTTCAGCTCCAGTAATCTTTGGTGTTACAGTTTCCTCGTTTGAAATTTCCAAAGTATTTAAGGGAGATTTAAAGGAAGGGGACAAGATTCCAATTGCGGAAAGATATTACACTCTGGAAGAAAACGGGGAAACCACGCGATATGAACTTGATTATGCACCGTCGGAACCGGATAAAGAGTACATTTTCTTTTTAATCAAGGAAAAAGATAAAAGAAATGATTTCTTATATGGATTTTTTACGCCTTCAGTAAAAGAGACAGGCAGATATCCAGTAATTACTCCAAAGGACAGCGATTTTTCCAGAGTTGGGTTAATGTCAGCCGACGAATTGAATCTTGTTAAAACGGAACCGGACACATATCAAGAAATATATGAACAGGTAATCAAAAAATACATGAAATAGGCAGAAAACAACCCGCACTTTATCCAATAAGGTGCGGGTTGTTTTATTTCAGAAGCAGTTTGAAAAGCAGAAAATAACAGGCAATCACCTGTAAAATGATGATAACGGGGATACCGATCATAAATTTCTTATGCCTTGTTTTATGATGAATCAGCACCATTGTAATCAACATAAAAGGGGAGCCGCCCAGCGCCGCAATCAGCAGCAGCGTGCTTTCCGGAATGCGCCACTGATGCTTTATTGCTTTGCGTTTATCATATACGGTTGCCAGAACAGCGATAAAATTAATAATAATTAAGTAATATAAGCAGTATATATAATCAGGCATGTCTTTCACCGTTTCTTACAGCAGGTTGGTTCCGCAGTTCGGGCAGTAGCGGCTTCCGGCGTCCACCACACGCCTGCAATTCGGACATACCCTATTGTTGGTTCTTTTTACAACATAAATTTTGTCCGGGTCAACCTCCGCATTAGGGTCTTTTTCGAGTCGTTTTCCTTCTTCCCGAGACATTTCATACACAGAACCGCAGCTTGGGCAGGTAACATAATATCTCTTGCCGAACCGGAAAATCGGAACAAAGAAAAAAGTAAATTGCTCGTAGGTGCAGATTACCGCGCCTGATGCATCACCGCAGCCGCAGCAGGAAAAGAACCGGCATCTTCGGGTCCCGATGTGGCGTGATCCGCTTACCACTCCAAATATAAAAAACATAAGGTAACCTCCATTGATTTTTCTATTCGTATCGTACACGATTGCTTTCTATCTGTCAAATGTGCGCGATACAAGAATTTATAAAAAGGAATGATTTGAATGGTGATCAGACTTTTTGACCGGCACAGCGTTTTCATGTGCGTTTGCATTTTAACGGTTGCTATTGCCATAACAATGGTTTTTAATCTTTTTGCAAAGAAGGATAGCGTTGAATCAGGCGGAGTCTCCCGGAAGGAAGCATCCGAACAGGCAGTTGAGCCGTTTTCCAAAGCTACAGAGGCAAAAACCTCATTGTTGCCGAATTCCTCCGGCGCGGCGGTCTCGAAATCCGGGTCCTCCGCCGTCGCTGCCGCACCTACAGGAAACGTACCGGCAGCGGCCGGAGAAATGCGAGCCGTATGGGTGCCCTTTATGAGCCTTGATATGAGCCGTGAAGCCGATAAAAGTGAAAAGGCTTTTCAAAAAAAATTTGACGCGATTGTCGCCAATGCCAAAAAATACAATATGAATACGCTCATCGTACATGTTCGACCTTTTGGGGATTCACTTTATAAATCCGCTTATTTTCCGTGGAGTCATGTGGTGGGAGGAACACAGGGTGTAAACCCGGGATACGACCCGCTTGCTTATATGGTTTCTGCATCGCACAAGGCCGGTCTTAAAATTCACGCGTGGATCAATCCACTAAGAATTCAGATATCAACAAGCCCATCCATTCTTGCTCAGGACAACTATTATAACAAATGGAAGAGTGATGCCTCGAAAGCAGGCTGGGTGGTGGAAAGCGGAAGCGGAAAGTATTACAATCCCGCATATCCGCAGGTGCGTAAGCTGGTTGCGGACGGAGCAAAGGAAATCGCACAGAACTATTCAGTGGATGGCATTCAGTTTGACGACTATTTTTATCCGACGCAGGACGCCTCCTTTGATCAGGCTGCCTATGACAGCTACTGTACCTCCGCAAAAAAATCCGGAGTGCCTTTAGGGCTGGCGGATTGGCGGCGTGCCAATGTAAATGCCATGGTTTCGCTGGTATACAGCGAGATTAAATCGGTAAAACCTTCTGTGGTGTTCGGAATAGCGCCGCAGGGAAATGTGCAGAATGATATGAATATGGGTGCGGATGTTACATCCTGGTGTACCACGCAGGGATATGTGGATTATATCTGCCCGCAGTTATATGTAAATTTCGAAAATCCGGTTTTACCCTATGATACCGCGGTTCAAAGCTGGAGAAAGCTGGTAACGAATCAAAACATAAAGCTATATTTTGGCTTGGCGGTATATAAAGCGGGGTCCGACGCGGACAAAGGTACATGGAAGAAATCAAATAATATTCTCGCGCAGCAGGTAAACACAGGTCGAAAGACCTCCTGTGACGGATTTATGTTTTACTCCTGTGAGTATTTAGACAGCACCCAGACAAAAGATGAAGTTCAAAATGTAATGAAAACACTAACTTCGTGAAACGATATCTCGGCGTTCTTATTTCAATTGGAATAGGAATATTCTGAGAAGTAAAAGGAGCGGTTATGCATTAATCGTTCTCTATTTTCGCAATGCAGCAATCATGCAGAGCTTCCGTAATTCGGCAGGATATAATTTGACCGCAGATGTCTTTACCGTAATGTGCCTTCACCGGCGTATAATTTTCCGTGTAACCTTCAAAAACGCCCTTTTCACATTCACGCTCGAATAATACCGGAATGCTTAGACCAATTTGCTGCCGATAAAATTCCTCCTTTGTTTTTTGTGTAGCTTCGATCATTTTGTGACTGCGCTTCTCTTTTATCGATTGCGGTATCTGGTTCGGCGCGTCGTTTGCCCTGGTTCCGGGTCGGCGGGAATAAGCAAATACGTGAACCTTTGAAAATCCGATTTCTTGAACAAAGGCGAGTGACTTCTGAAATTCCTCCTCAGTCTCACCGGGGAAGCCCACCATAATATCCGTAGTAATCGCGGCGTTGTCAAAAGCAGCCCTTAAATTTTTAACGATTGTACGGTACTCATTTGTATCATAATGACGGTTCATACGCCTCAGCGTTTCGTCACAGCCGCTTTGCAGAGATAAATGAAACTGTGGGCATAGCTTGCTTTGCCTGCGTAAGCGCGCGATTACAGCTTCGTTTAGCTGCTCGGGTTCCAGTGACCCTAGCCGAACCCGCTCAATCCCCTCTGGCGCGCAGGCACTCTCCACGGCATCGCAAAGGTGCAGACCAATATCCTGCCCGTAGGCTGGAAGGTTGATTCCAGTCAGTACAACTTCTTTATAACCGTTTTTTGAAAGCGCCTCAACCTCCTGCTCCACCTGCTCCAGCGGCTTGGAACGCACTCTGCCGCGCGCGTAGGGAATAATGCAGTAGGAGCAGAAGCGGTTGCACCCGTCCTCTATTTTAATAAACGCGCGAGTTCGCTCATAGAATTGATTGACGGTCATACTCTCAAAATTTCCGTTGTGAGGAACGATATCGACAATCCGCTGGTGTGAGGAGAGGTATTGCATGATGTGGGGGAGGAGCGAATTTCGGTTGGAATTTCCGAGTATAATGTCCGCGTCGTGCAGCTCTGCGGCTTCGTCGGGAAAGGCCTGCGGCATACAGCCAGTCAACACGATAACCGCAGTAGGATTATTATGCCTTGCGCGGTGGAGCATTTGCCTGACCTTGTGGTCGCTGACTGAGGTAACGGTGCAGGAATTAATTAATACGACGTCGCTTTCCTCTGCGGGGTCGCAAGTGGTAAAGCCCGCGTTGACGAGCTGATTCAGCATGGCCTGGGATTCATATTGATTCACTTTACATCCGAGTGTAATCGCCGATACTTTCATATATTCTCCTTTGATAAAAATACAATTATTACGATAAATCGCAAATGTTTTTTCTGCTAAAATAATAGATATTTTAATTTGCTTTCTGACATAATGTATGTTGAATATGAATATTGACCAAAATACCAACCTGTTATATCATAAAACAATACATCGAAATAGGAGGTAATGAAATGTATTCAACATCGATCCAGTTGTCCAGCATTGAGGCAGTCAAAAAATTTGTTACATTAACAAATGGCTATGACTTTCCGATTAACCTCAC
>JAEZWL010000134.1 GCA_023420245.1 Bacillota bacterium
CCTTACAGCGTAGTAGACCACCAGACACATGATGCCGATTTCGGCAACCAGTATCCCCATGTTGAGCGTACTTGCTTCCGCAAGGTAGGTTGTATTTGCTCCCGAAAGCATGGTTCCGGTTACAAAATACAAGACTGCCGCAATAATGAGAGCACAGCTGATAAAAATGAAGTATTTTCTCGGTTTCCCATGTTTCTTAATCAGTGATAAAATCACTGCCGCTAGAAAAGGGAAACAAATTAGAAATGCGATGACTGGCAAACGGATACCCCCTCGTGAAATTACTGACATAGATCGTCTCTATTATACTACTTTTCCTGTCGAATTCAGTTAATATTTTCCCTGAAATTTGTTACAAGATTTTCGCATTTAAGAAATAAATTTGTGCAATTTTACTATTTTTTGATTTATAGTCGATAAACTTGAAAAGCATTTCTATTTGCAACAACCTTCGTGATGCAAGGCGAATGACGATGGCAGTCTGTCGTTTGCCAAGGAAAACAGCAAGGCAGCGCGGAAAACAAACCACAAAGAAAAAAGCGCTCCCGCCCGAAGGAGGAACGCTCATAAACAGATTGAACTTCGAGCACAGCTTTCAGCTCTACAGCACCGCCTGTTTTCGTTTCGGGAGAGATTTGACGCTGACCGGTATCTGAATTACATGGGTTACCGGTCTCCACACCAAAACCGCGATTCCGAAATCAACCATGCTGTGAATGATCGTGCCGATTCCCAGCACAAGTACGGAAACGAGATATCCATAAGTATAATAAGACTTGGTCATGGAGTTTCCGAAATAAAACCAGGTTACCACCGCGACCTCGCTTGCCGCGTGGATCACCGCAAGAATCATCCCATAAGCGACCATTCCTGTAACGGTGGAAAGGAAGTTCGGGTTCTTTTTCAGTAAAACCGAACCGATCGCTACAAAAATGAGATGGCTCAGGGCGCGCAGTACAATCACCAGCGGAAGGCCGGCAAAAAAGAAACCGACCGTGGAGCCGAGCGTAACCGTAAGGGCAACCGGCGGAGAAATAAACAAAGCGATAAAAATCGGCACATGGCTGGCAAGCGTAAAGGAAACCGGCTCAAACACGATTCTTGGAGCAAACATCGGAATCACAATTCCAACCGCGCACAGCAGCGCCGCGATTACAAGGCTTATCAATTGGTTATTACGGTTCATTTTCACACCTCTGTTTTACATTCGTCACATCATAACTTGATATGTGTCTTGACACCTGTTAATCACATTGTAAAGCAAGGGCATAAATTTGTCAATATTAAAGTTTTAATTTTGACCACTTTCGAACAGGATTCCGTTCGCGCGCAGCTCGGCGAGCACGCGCTTGTAAGCCTCCTCGGAGCGGCAGGCAATCGTATGCAGATGAACTCCGCCTGTCAAGTCACAAAGGGGCGAGACGTGATCCTTTGAAAGCTTATCCAGAAAATTGTCGGCATCATAGCGTGAAAAAATATGGAGCTGACCGGAAATCTGCCCGTAAACCGCGTGCTCCACGGTAACATCGATCAGACCGCAGCCGTTATCCACAATCAAATACAGCTCCCTTGCAAGGTTTTCCCGTCCGTGCTTGCAGGCAATTGTATGAACCAGACGGTCCTCCGCCGCGTTTCGGCTGTTCAGGATATATCCGCGCGGCGTCGCCGCGATGTCCACGTTCGCCGCGCGCAGCAGCGCGATATCTCCCACGATAATCTGGCGGCTCACCTGAAACTGCGCCGCCATGGTTCCCGCGCTGACCGGCTGCTTTGCCGCCTTCAGCAGGTCGAGGATTTCCCGGCGTCTTTGTGCCGCGTCCATTCTTCATTCCTCCCGATCATCAGATGTCTTGTTCTCATAATACCACATATCCTGTGTGCCGTGGCGGAAAAACGCTTTATGGCGGAAACCTGCGTTTCAAAAATGCACACTATGTTTTTTTATTAAACTGATTGCCGCAGACCGGGCAGGTAATGCAGATTTTCCCCCTGCCCCTCGGGACACGCAGGGTATTGGAGCACTTTGGGCATTTATAGTACCGGTGAATCTGCCGGTCCTTCAGGCGGGCCGCCTGCTTCGAGAACCAGTACCGAACCTTGCTCCAACGGCTCACAAACCAGTCATTTTCCCGGTAACGCCGTTCGGTTTTTCTGGAAAACATCCGGTAGAAACACCATATCAAAGGAAGAAAAGACAGCAGAGCCACAACATAACTGCGGGATATCTGCGCGGACATCCACAGTACGAAATACAAACCCAGCAGCGCAAATGTCAGCTGGTCGGTGCCGTACCTGCCTGTCATAACCCTTCTGTACCATTCCAAAAAACGCCAGCCCATATTAATCTTCTCCTTAATTTACAATCATACAGTCAATCAATTATTAAATCGTCTAAGTATTTGCCCTTATATTTTCCATGATGTTAGGCGGACAACGAAGGGCGGTAAAAACTACCCGGGCAGCACGAAAAGACCTTGTGCTTTTTTCTATTATAATACCACACTGTATCATCATTCTAAATAGATCATGAATTTTTTATGACGTCCGCTGAAATTTCCTTGCCCCTAACGGCACCTCCCCCACGGAAAGCGAGTGGAGCGAAGAAAAGGACAGGAAGCAAAAAAGCTCCCCGGCAGTACCGGAGAGCCGTTATAGCGATTGCCCATCTGCTTTATTCCACGATTTGCTCCGTAATCCCGCCGATCAGCGACAGGAGCGCTCCCGGCGCGAGTTCCACCTGTGTGCCGATCTTCCCGCCGCTCACAATGATGGTCTCCAGCTGCGAGCAGCTGCTGTCGATCACAGTCTTAAACAGCTTTTTCATTCCGACCGGCGAACATCCGCCGCGGATATATCCGGTGGTTTTGTTGATTTCATCCACATGAATCATTTCCACCGATTTCTCACCAACGCTTTTAGCGGCGGCCTTCAAATTCAGCTCCTTCGCGACCGGAACAACAAACACATAAAACTCACGGCTCGCGCCCCGCGTTACCAAGGTCTTATAAACCCGCTCTACATCCTGACCAAGCTTGTGCGCCACGGAAACACCGTCAATTTTGCCGTCCTCATGATCGTAGAAATAATACTGATACGGGATTTTTTCCTTATCTAAAATACGCATTACATTTGTTTTATTCTCTTTTTCCTTCGCCATGCCTTACGCCCCTTTAATTTTTACAAGACAGAAATATTACAGCTCAATTTTCCACTTGATGCCCTGCGGGGTATCCTCCAGCACAACATGGCGCGCCTTCAGCTCATCGCGAATCCGGTCCGCTGTAGCCCAGTCCTTGTTCCTTCTGGCTTCGGTACGCTCGGCAATCAGCTTTTCGATTTCTTCATCCAGGCTGACCTCCCTGTTCGCGTAGAGCAGCCCCATTACGCCGGCCAGCTCGTTAAACAGGTTCAGTGCAAAGGCGCACAGCTCCTTCGAGGGAGCGGTGGAAGCGTTCAGGTTGGTGTTGATATCCCGCGCCAGGTCAAACAGAGCGGAAATCGCGTCTGCGGTATTCATGTCATCCTCCATCGCTTCGATGAAGTGATCCTGATACTCATTCAGTCTGCGCTTAATCCGGCGCTCGTCCTCCTTCTCTCCGGAAGGGGAATTGTCCATCAGGAACTGAAGATTATCGCGACAGTTATACAAACGCTCCAGCGCGGACTTGCACTGCTCGATTACCTCGACACTGTAGTTGATCGGCGTGCGGTAGTGGGACGCCACCATCAGAAACCGGATGGGTTCGTAGCCGTACTGCTCCGCCACGTCGCGCACGGTGAAAAAGTTCCCGAGACTTTTGCTCATCTTGCGGTTGTCCACGTTGATGTAGCCGTTATGCATCCAGTAATTCGCAAGCGGAACACCGTTGCAGCACTCGCTCTGCGCCACCTCATTTTCATGGTGCGGAAAAATCAAATCCTGACCGCCGCAGTGAATATCAATGGTTTTCCCCAGATATCTGCGTGCCATGGCGGAGCACTCGATGTGCCAGCCCGGCCGACCCTGTCCCCACGGAGAAATCCAGCTCGGCTCCCCGGGCTTCGCGCCCTTCCAGAGAGCGAAATCAAGCGCATCCTCCTTGATCTCCCCGGTGGCAATGCGCGCGCCGGACTGCAAATCATCGATCGGCTGGTGCGAAAGCCTGCCGTAATTTTCGTCTTTGAGCGTGCGGAAATACACATCGCCGTTGGAGACCGCATACGCGTAGCCTTTGTCAATTAAATCGGAAATAATACTGATAATTTCGTCGATATTCTCCGTTGCCAGGGGATGAACGGTAGCCGGACGGACATTCAGCCCCCTGGCGTCGGTTTTGTATTCCTCAATATACCGCTGAGATACCGTGAGGTAATCGCTGCCTTCCTCGTTTGCCTTTCGGATGATTTTATCATCGATGTCGGTAAAGTTCTGGACGTAGGTCACCTTTATCCCCCGGTATTCCAGGTAGCGGCGCAGCACGTCGAACACACAGATCGGTCTGGCGTTGCCGATATGGATATAGTTATAGACCGTCGGACCGCAGGCGTAGATTTTGACCTCGCCGGCGGTAATGGGAACAAATTCCTCTTTCTGCCGTGTCAGCGTGTTGTAAATTTCCATTTTAGTTTTTCTCTCCTTTTGCCTGTATTTCTTCCAATTGTTTTTTTAACTTTCGAAGCTCATAATCCACGCGGCAAAGCTCCTGCGATACCGGGTCGGAGATATGAATCTGATCCATATTGCACGGGCGGATTCCGTTCAGCCTTGCAATCCGTGCGGGAACACCGACGGCGGTGGCATTATCCGGCACTTCATCCAGCACCACGGCGCCCGCCGCAACCCGGGCATTATCGCCGACCCGAAACGGTCCGAGAATCTTTGCGCCCGAGCCGACCATAACATTATCCCCAAGGGTCGGGTGACGCTTGCCCTGGTCTTTGCCGGTGCCCCCGAGCGTCACTCCCTGATACAGGGTGCAATTGTTGCCAATCTCGGTAGTTTCCCCGATGACCACGCCCATGCCGTGGTCAATGAATAGTCCCTTTCCGATTTTCGCGCCCGGATGAATTTCGATTCCCGTTTTATGGCGCGCGCGCTGAGAGAGGTATCGCGCAATAAATTTCATATCATGCCGGTAAAACCAGTTTGCCTTTCGGTAGGCGCGTACCGCCTTGAACCCGGAATATAAAAAGTACACCTCAAACCTTGACCTTGCGGCAGGGTCTCGTTCCATAATGGAATCCAGTTCTTCTTTGAGCCTTGTAAACATGTTACCCTCCAATCAGTAAAAAAGGCAGCCCTCGCCCCAAATGGGACGGAGGCGGCCTTAATCCCGCGGTTCCACTCCGTTTTATCACTCATAGGCTGTTAACGGCGCCAACCGTGCGGAGATACTTGATTCCCCCCGCCTGCTCGCGGATGCATTTCGCCGCCCTCCCTGCCAAAAGCGCTTTCAGCCGTGGCGCTTTCTCTCTGATGCCGGCCTTGCGGTTACTTCTTCCGTTCCTCGCATTTCACTGAATTAATTTCCATAAAATTATCTAAACACCGATAACCATTATAAGTATTCACTGTAAAAAATGTTACAGAATTTGAATCACTGCTTCGGGTGTATGCAAACCGGAAAAACGACGGATATTTCGCAGAAAAGAAGGGACTTCCAGGAAAAAAGCACACGAATTCTTCACGTATTCGGAGCATTTTTGACGACAAAGCAATCCATTTCGGCGGAAACAGACTAAGCTTTGGAGTCTGCATACGTGCTTTAGTATATACCAAAAAAAAGTTGAAGTAAACCCCCATCCGTTCCTATTTTACGGTATTGATTACATTTCTGTTCTGTACCAAATAGATTACACCCGAAAGAACGGTGAAAAATGTCGCAATATAAATAAGGAGATTTCCGGCGAGCTGAAAAAGCGCCTCGCTTTGCAGACCGGCGACCTGAAGGGCGGGCAGCTGGCCCGCGGTAATCAGCTCCTGTAAAAACTGGAACACAAATATCAAAACAATCGCCAGAATCTGGCTTACCGTTTTGGTCTTTCCCCAATTGTTCGCCGCGAGCACCACGCCGCTATCCACTGCGACAAGGCGCAGGGAAGTTACCATGAATTCCCGCGCGATAATCAGGATTACGCACCAGGTCTCCGCCAGACCAAGCTGAACAAAGCACACCAAAGCGGAAACGACCAGAATTTTATCGGCAATGGGATCGAGAAATTTTCCGAAATCCGTAATCTGATTGTATTTTCGCGCAAGCTTGCCGTCCAGATGATCTGTGTAAGCCGCGATTCCAAACAGAATTCCCGCCCAGAAGTAACGCCCGAAAACACCGGGAATTAACAGTACCGCCACAAAAAACGGCACCAGAATAATGCGAAACAGGGTCAGCTTATTCGGCAGGTTCATCGGGGAACTCCTCCTCAGTCAACTATTTCTCCGGTCAAATCGCAGTCGATACAATCCGTTATTTTTACTTCGACAAATTGACCCGGCACCGGTTTTTTCCCTTTCACAGTAAAGAAAACCTTGCCGTCAATATCGGGGGCGTCCGCCTGAGAGCGACCAAACCAGCATTCCGCGTAACGGTCGTAGCCTTCGACGAGCACCTTCAGAATTTTACCCTGCATCGACTCGCCCCATTCCTGCATGAGGTTCATTTGATCCTCCATGATCAGGTCCATGCGGTGCTGCTTCACCTCTTCCTCAATCTGGTCAGGCATCTGCGCGGCGGCGGTGCCTTCCTCCTGCGAATAAGCGAAGCACCCCAGACGTTCGAAACGGGTCTCGCGGACGAATTCCGCCAGCTCGGTGAAGTCCTCCTCCGTCTCCCCGGGGAATCCGGTAATCAGCGTGGTACGCAGAATGAGGTTCGGAATACGCGCGCGCATCTTCTGAATCAGCGCGGTTAATTCCTCCCGGCTGCCGGTACGGTGCATCGCCTTGAGCAGACGCGCGCTGCAATGCTGCAGCGGAAGATCGATATATTTTACAATTTTCTCTTCCTTCTCCATAGTATCCAGCAGCTCATCGGTAATGGAATCCGGGTAGCAGTAAAGGATACGAACCCATTCCACGCCGTCGATGCGGCAGATTCTTCGAAGAAGCTCCGGCAGCATCAGCTTGCCGTATAAATCCCAGCCGTAGCGGGTGGTATCCTGCGCGATGAGAATAAGCTCCTTTGCGCCGTTTTTTGCCAGCTTTTCCGCTTCCTCCACGATATTTTCCATCGTGCGGGAGCGGTATCGCCCGCGGATAAACGGAATCGCGCAGTAGGCGCAGCGGTTGTCGCACCCCTCCGCAATTTTAAGGTAGGCAAAGTAGCTCGGCGTGGAAAGCGCGCGTTCGCCGCTTAACGGCAGCAGCGTTTTTTCAGGGAAGGCTTCCGTTTTTTCACCGCCCAGAACCTTTTCCACCACGGCGGCAATATCGCGGTCCGCTCCGATGCCGACGACGGCGTCCACCTCGGGCAGCTCCTTCCTGATTTCCTCCCGGTAACGTGCCGCCAGACAGCCCGTT
>JAEZWL010000186.1 GCA_023420245.1 Bacillota bacterium
CTGGCGCGGCGATTCCAAAAATAAAATGCTGCAGCGTGTTTACGGGATATCCTTCCCGAAGAGCAGCGAGCTGGAGGAATACCTCACAAAGGTTGAAGAGGCAAAAAAGCGTGACCACAACGTACTGGGAAGGCAGCTCGGCTACTTTACCACCAGCGACCTGATCGGGCAGGGACTTCCGATCCTTCTTCCGAACGGCGCGCGCGTCATTCAGCTTTTGCAGCGCTTCGTGGAAGACGAGGAGCAGAAGCGCGGATGGCTTCTGACCAAAACGCCTTACATGGCCAAAAGTGATCTTTATAAGCTTTCCGGTCACTGGGATCATTATCTGGATGGGATGTTCGTGATGGGTGACCCGGAAAAGGACGGAGAAGAAGAAGTACTTGCTCTTCGCCCGATGACCTGCCCTTTCCAGTATCAGGCCTACCTGAACAAGCAGCGCTCCTACCGTGATTTGCCGCTGCGCTATAACGAGACCTCGACGCTGTTCCGCAACGAGGCTTCCGGCGAGATGCATGGATTGATCCGCGTGCGCCAGTTTACGATTTCAGAAGGCCACCTGATGTGCACCCCGGAGCAGCTTGAGCAGGAGTTTAAGAACTGCCTCGCGCTTTCGGTATACTTCCTTACGACTCTCGGTCTGAAAGAGGACGTTACCTACCGTTTCTCGCAGTGGGACCCGAATAACCGTGAAAAGTACATCGGCACCCCGGAGCAATGGGATGAGGCGCAGGGAATTATGAAAAAAATTCTGGATCACTTGGGCATCTCTTATTACGTCGGTGTGGGCGAAGCGGCCTTCTATGGTCCGAAGCTTGATATTCAGGCAAAAAATGTATTCGGCAAGGAAGACACGATCATCACAATCCAGATTGACCAGCTGCTGGCGGTCAAGTTCGGGATGGAATACGTAGACGCGGACGGTAAGAAGAAGAATCCGTATATTATCCACCGCACCTCCATCGGCTGCTACGAGCGTACGCTCGCCCTGCTGATTGAAAAATACGCCGGAGCGCTGCCGCTTTGGCTGATGCCGGAGCAAATCCGCGTTCTGCCAATCAGCGAGCGGCTGCATCCGGAAGCGGAAAAGGTGCTGGAAAAACTTCAAAGTGCCGGATTCCGCGCAACGAATGATACCCGCAATGAAAAAATCGGTTACAAAATCCGCGAAGCACAGCTGCAAAAGATTCCGTATATGCTTGTAATCGGCGATAAAGAGGTTGAAAACGGCACGGTTGCCGTGCGCAGCCGCAAGGACGGCGATTTGGGTACGATGACTCTGGAAGCGTTTATCGCGCGAGCTGCCGACGAGGTCGCAAAGAAAGCAAGAGATTAATTTAATTCATATGAAAACCGGCCGGAAATCATGACATTCCGGTCGGTTTTATGTTGTAAAGCGAAAAAAATTATAGCAATTGACTATACTTCTTCGGAAGCAATGAAAAAACGTTAAAAATGAATGCGGATATGCGGGTAAAATTACTCCTCGGCTTTCATAAATAAAGCAATCATACGATCAGTGAGCCGGAATGAGTCAGGCGAAGAGAGCGTCGCTGTGAGCAAAAGCAAAGCGAAAAACCGGTGTTATGTAAACAAGAGAAATTCAATATTATTCCACAGCTTTTTTGATTATTTGAATTATAAAATGTTGAAAAAACGAAAAACGTCTCGCATCTATGGATTTGGAATGTTGAAAACTATGTTGAATATGTTGAAGTTATAAGGAATTTTAAGAGCTACAAAAAATATTTTGTAGCGTTATGTAAAGTGGCAAGAGAATTTTTAAAGAATTACTCCGTTTACACAAAATATCCTCATAAACTACAATAATTATGGATATAATTAAACAAATATTAAATATTAGAATAATATTTATGGGAAAATAGAGTAAAATCCTATGAGATATATCTATTGAGAGGGAGGGCGGAGGTGTGAAGAAGGCTGATTTGTTCCGAAAACGCTGGTTTGTTTTCCTGCTTACTGGAATTTTAACCGTGTTGGCAGTTCTGACGGTCAGTTATCTTTTTATTCAGGTAAACCGGGCGAACGCCAAGAGTATGGCACCTTCGCAGATTACGGCTCGAATTATTCGGGAAATGAACCGTTCGGATTTAGCGGAAGTAAGCCCGAGCCAGTTGACCAAACATTATTCGCTGCCGGTTGGCGTTGTTGCGGAGAGCTCGCTGTATATGAGCCGTTCGGCTGAAAGCGCGGCGGAGCTTGCGTGCTTTCGCCTCACCGATAAATCAAAATTTCCCGAGCTTCAGGCAGAGGTTACCAATCATCTGAACGCAAAGTCTGCGGGCTTTAAGGATCTAAATCCGACGCAGTACAACGCGTTGAAGAGCGCGTCAGTCGTACAGAATGGGAATTATGTACTGGTTTCGGTCGGCAGCAACCCGGCCGCAGACGCAAAGCTGTTTAACGAAATTCTGAAAGAGTACTAGGATGATGAAATACGGTATCCCCGGAGAATAAAAAAGGAACAACAAAACAAACCGCACTGGACAGAAGACGCTGCCCAATGCGGTTTGTTATTTTTCTCATGAAGCTTTAAAACTCTTTTGCTTTCAGCCTTGCCGTTTTGATTGTGCCCTCCAGAATAGCGGTTACATCTTTGCCCATAACATCGAGCTCCTCTGCGGAAATCGCTGTAAAGTCGGTAATTCCGAAGAAGCCGAATATGGTACGCAAATATCGTTCTCCCATTTCGTAAGCACCGGAAGGTCCCTGTGCGTATTCTCCGCCCCTTGTGACAATGTAGACGGCTTTCTTTCCCTGACACAGTCCGACCGGACCTTCGGCGGTATAGCGGAAAGTAATCCCCGAAACGCACACATAATCAATATAGGCTTTTAGAATTGCCGGAATACTCAAATTCCACATCGGCGCGGAAAGCACATATTTATCAGCATCGGCGAATTGATAGGCATATTTCAGAATCGGATGATTTTTGCTGTCAGCCTCTTTTTGACCGAAAATGGAGGATATATCGTTCGCAGACAGAAATTGGATGTTTTCCTCATAAAGGTTCAGCGTGGTTACCTCATCCTCCGGGTGCTGTTCCTGGTAGGCTCTTATAAATTCATCGGATATTTGAAAGGTTCTGGAGACGCCTTCCGGCTTCGCGTTCGCTTTGATATATAATACCTTACTCATAGGTTCCTCCTTGATTTTCATTTCTTCCCAACTATTTTGTTATAAAAATGCTTTAATATACGAATGGAAAGCGGGGATGACCGGCAGGCTGTTTTAAAATGATGGGAAACGAGAAGTCCCCCCAGGCGATCAGCGGCTTTTTTATCCGATCATTCCTTCATATTTGGTTTTCAGCCATTGAATCATGTCTTCGCGCCCATCATCACTCAGCTCGAATTCGGCCTCGTCCACAATTTCGCTGTTCTTTAAGTTGAAGGGTCCGTACCAGACGGCCGTTTTAATCAGGTGGTCCTTCGATTCAATCCGATAGCGGAATTCTTTCACATCAGCGTTTTCGAATTCATGAATGCTTCCTGTGTATTCTCCTCCGTTCTGAAAGTACAGCAGCCCCGGAATCATGCCCTGCTCATACCAGTTAATATTACGCATTTTTCATCACCTGCCAGATATATTCTCTCCTTAATTAAATACTTTAACTTGAAAATTGTCAATAAAAAATGAAGCGTACGTTTTTTGTACGCTTCCAGAAGCCCTGCTCGCTTTATCTGACGTTGGCTGTAATTTGGCCGCAGGCTATTTTTTTGCCGGAGTTTCCGGAGGGCTGTGTCGTAAAATCATCGGGAGACGCATGGATAATGATTGTGCGGTTAATGATTTCCTTAATCGTAAACCGATCGGTAATAACCGCTAAAAAAGCGTACCCATGATTGCCAAACAGCGGCGGAAGATCGCCGGCGTGAGCCGGGTGCGGACATTTTTTGGGATTATAGTGTCCTCCGGTATCCGCGAAGGGATCGTCGGAATTTCCGGTGCAGGAGCTTCCCTCGTGAATGTGAAAACCAAAGATGTCTGCCGAGCATGGTACCGTTCCGTGCGGCAGACCTTGAAGCTGCGCTACGAGCAGAACGCCGTCTACCACAGGATAAAAATAGACCATACCGTTTATGCCGGAATAACTGGGGCTTCCCTTCATAATGGCGTAGGCTTCCGGGGATCTTTTCAATATGCTTTGCAGCCGGTCATATTGTGGTTCCAGATACAAATCAACCACCTCCGAACCATTTTATGCGATTTTTTTCATTTTGACATTCTTTTCGGGAATTTGAAATTCACTTTTCTGCGGTCGAAACTCCCGCTTGAAACCCAGCCGCACGGAAAGAACGCTATGCCCGAGGTGCGCTATTCACTGAGCAAGCCAAAAAGATTTCTGTAATAGGATTGCGGATAGTGGCATTTAAAGGAAAAAAGTCCTAAAACTTTTGGAGTGCCGATGTGGATGCAGATGCCCACATGCCGATATCCCATCCAGACGGGCGGAACCTTGGTGACGATATCGTTTCCGTTTTCAATTCGCAGGGTTTTGAACACCCTTTGGTCATAAGATTGCTGGAAAGCGCGGTTTCCTACACGCGGCGCACCGAACACAACGGCTTCATAGTCTAAATCCGGATAGTTGTACTGCAAATCCACCGCGCACAAAATCGCCAGCGCGGCGCCCTGCGAATGACCGGATATCTTTACCTGGAAAATATCGCCGGAAATCATTCGGTGGATTGTGTTTCTAACCGCCGGAGACTTGTATGCCTGAAGAAATCCATTGTGTATCCTTATCTTTGACCCCGTATTACCGTATGGGATCACTTTTTTATGAAACGTAAGATTCGTTTTCCAATCCTGAAGCGAATTTGACCCACGGAACGTGATGCTGAGGCATCCATTCTTTTTACGCAGATAGCACTGGACCCCGGAAGCGGAATCGTCAATGACGGTTATGGAGCCGCCCGGAAAAACCGGCTGAATGTTGCGGTATGCGGCGGCCGAGAGCTCCAGTGCGTTTATTACATCAGACACCTGCATATAAATCACCTCGAATATTTATATGCAGGTGTCGATATAGAAAGAATTATGAAATGAAAAATCGCGCCAAACAGCTGAAAACGGCTGTCCGGCGCGGAGTAACTTAATTTTTAACTGTCATGTATTTTTAAACAATGCTGTTTAAGCGATATCCTCATCCAAGCATATTATTTTCATAATAAACCTCCTTTAAGTGTAAGTGTTATCTTACAATCTAAGTATATACCAATAAATTGGAAAGTGCAATACCTTCTAATTAACTGTCATGTTTTTTCGATAAGGAAACAGTAACTCCATCATCTTCAAAAATCCAATCATTGAAGTTAATATTTATCTCGTGATCTATTAAATTATTCGGTGAGGAATCAGCTGAGTCCCAGAATCCAAAAGCATTGGCGGTAACCTTGTAATTTGAATTAGGGTCAATTTTATATATCAACTGAAAATTTTTACAGGGCTCACTGGCTCTAAAAGTCGAGGTAATATCATCTAAAGTGGACCTGACAATATAATTCACGGTTATCGTAGTATCAGCATCATTTCTTAAGGAAAGTTTTCCGTTGTATTGCAGATTGATTTTGGAATCGTAGCCGTTTTTTTTAGACATCAAATCAATGATCGGGATTGATTTAAGCGTCACATTTCTGGAAACATCTAATTCGTGTCCATCAATTACCAAGGACTTTAATTCATAGCTTTTATGACCATTCACTGTTTTTGAAGTGTAATTGGCTAAATTAAAATTACGGATTTCAGCACTCGATTTATAGGACCTAATACGAATAGCCCTGACAATATTTTTTTCAAAGAAATTATCATAGACACTGCAAGTAACATTGTAAGTGCATTTTTCAAAATAATACTCTTTATCTATTTTATTTAATTTATGTCGAATGCTATCGTACATTTCGGTTATTATTACATTATTATTGAAATATTGTTTTGATTCTAAACATTTTAAAATTTTTATTGTGTTTTTGTCATCTAAATTCTCGTAGAATTCTGGAGAGGATATTATGTCGTTAGCGAAAAAATCAGTAAAAAAATCATTGTTCTGTCCTTTTTGAATTACAACATTGAGTAGAAGATTTGTCCCCAGAACAGATATTATTACAAGCAGAATATCTTTTAACATCTTCGTACAATTTAGATCCTGTGGAATTGTAACACCATTTGCAGAAGTGGGAACGGTGGTATTATTATCAATAAAGGAGAAATATATATAGGCTAAAAAACTTATAATAAATATGATGAAAGATAATACCATAGAGGATGAATTTATATGCCATTTAGTAAACTTCATTTTTTTCATTTCTAAATACTCCTTTCGTACCTTATTATATACTAAATTACAATTTTTTCAATAAGAATTATCAAGAGTAAATATCTTCATAATATTAAACCCCGCGCCAAACAGCTGAAAACGGCTGTCCGGCGCGGGGTTGTTACTGATAAAGAATTTATTGTCGATGGGATGATCATTGCAGCTGAAGGAGCTTGTTTTTTAAATCGGACTCGAGCTTACGAAGCTCTTGCTCTGCTTGTGTTCGCTTTTCGCGGCCTTCCTGCTGGATGTGCATAACTTCATCGAGTGTGGAGATCAGAGTTTCGTTGGTATGCTTCAGTGTTTCAATATCCACAATGCCGCGCTCAGATTCCCGCTGCGTTTCTATAGTCGCCATTTTGAGCGTGTCGGCGTTTTTGCGCAGCAGGGCGTTGGTCATATCCGTGACCTCGCGCTGCGCTTTCGCGGCCTGCGTGGAGTGCTCTACGCCCAGAGCTAAAACCATCTGGCTTTTCCATAGCGGTATGGTATTAACGATTGTAGACTGAATCTTCTCGCTCATAATTAAATCATTGTTCTGTACCAGACGCAGCTGGGGAGCCATTTGAATGGATATCATACGGGTCAAATCCAGATCATGCAGTTTTTTCTCAAAACGGCCGCACATGCTTGAGAGGTCGTTTGCCGCCTGCGCGTCCTCCGGCAAACCGGACTCGCGTGCTTTCTGCTGCAAGGCGGGTAAATCGGCTGCGAGCACCTGCGCAAGCTTCTTTTTTCCGGCAAGCAGATACATCGAGAGCTCTTTAAAATAGGTTTTGTTGATTTCATACATCTTGTCCAGAACAGAGACGTCTTTTAAAAGCTGTATCTGATGTGCTTCCAGAGCTTCGCAAATCTGGTTGACGTTGGTTTCCGCCTTTGCATAGCGGGCTTTCAGAGCGGCGATTTTATTGCCTCCCCGCTTGAATCGCGCAAACAAGCCTTTGTCGTCCTCGTCCACTTCAAAGCTTTTTAATTCGGCCACCACGCCGGAAAGCATCTGCCCTACTTCGCCCAGATCTTTGGTGCGTACGTTTTCAAGCGCACCCTCTGAGAAATCAGCCATTTTTTTCTGAGCGCCCACACCGTACTGCAAAATTTGATTGCTGTTGGTAAGATCGATTTTCGCAGCAAAATCAGCGACCATTTTCTGTTCGGCAGGGGAAAGCTGGGGTTCCTGCACCGCCTCCTGCGCGGGAACAGCCTGCGTGAGAATTGTTTGCGCGGTAATCGGCTGTTCGGGAGCGGATTCCAGGGTGAGCTCAAAAGAAGGAATCTCGGTCTGATTCATGGTAAACCTCCAATGCCTATTTTATATGTTTATAATGGTTTGTCGTTACCCGGGACCTTCGCGAAATCGCTGCCGGTCAGACCCTCTTGCTTAAACATGGTCTCCAGTGTGGAAATGTCTGTGGATACGTCCAACGCGTCGTCGGCAAAAAGGGTATCGAGAAGATTTTCAAAGGCGGCGTTAATCGTATCGAGCGCCCGCTCGATTTCTTCCTTTGCCTTGGTGATGTTTTCCCCTTGCATGGGCTGTTTTTCAAACTCTTCATAAGATTTTACAAGCTTTAAGGTCGTGGGCATATAGTAACGGATAAAGCGGCGGATATCCGGCAATTTTTCGGGATGCTGCCGAATGCATATAAAAATACGCGCCGCCACGTTTTCAAGCCGATTCAGCTTTTCAGAAATAACCTCGCCCGGAAGGGCGTCGTTTACGGCGCGGATTTGCTGCAAATATCCGCCGCCTTCTTTTATTACGGCCGCAAGCTCCGCCTCCTTGGGGTCAGTCTGCTTCACCTGTTCTTCGGTCCGTTCTGCCTCGGTACGAGCCGCGTAAGCCTTTTCCGCGTCCAGATAATCATAGTAGGTTTCGTCATTCACCATGAAGCAGGCTTCGTCGCGATCCAGATGTCCCTGCGGACACGCGTCGCTGGCAATCATTTTTTTCAGGTCTTTTTTTGTTCGCGCCTGTGTTTCACCGGTCAGGTCGGCAAGCTTGGCGACCGTACAGAAAACCGCGCTACCCATTGCGTCACGGTACCGCGCAAAACGGCGGGCACGGCGGCGCAGGGCAATTCCGTAACTCATCAGGGATAAAAATACAATCAAAAGAGGCGATAAAATTGAAAATGGAATGACGAAATATGAAAAAAGGGTGTTTTGAACAAGACCGACGATGAAAATCACCATGTCGGCAATAAGCAGCGGAATACCGAGGGCAAGCCCGATGATCGTGTATACCATTCCCAAAACGCTGCCTGGCATCCTTTTACGGAATGCGATGCCGCCAGACGGCACCTGACCAGCTTGCCGCGGTTCCGCGGAGGATGCCTTCCAACCGCCGCCTGTTCCGTCCCGAAAGATGCTGTTATCAGGGTAGGGGGGGCGCCGCGCGGCGTTTTTCAGGTCGTCAAGAACCTCATTCCCATAATTGGTAAAGTCCTTAATCTCGTTTCCGACTGCCTGTCCTATTCCTTCGTACCGTCCAGTACGCATAGCGTCCCGGACGGCTCGACCGATTCGTTTTCCAACATTCTTGTAAGATCTGTTCCGCATGGTTTCCTCCAGAGAACCCGCTGTACGATTGCACGCACAGGTGGACAATATTTTCTTTCATTATAAATCTTTTTGCGCGAATTGACAACTTATACGTAGCAGAATCCAATATTTTAATAAATGGAAGAAATTAAACAGAATCCAAAATTCGATTGCGGCATCTGACAAAACATCAGATACCGCAATCGTTATCTATTTACCAAAACCAACGGGTGCAGCACCCGCAGCCGCGACATCCGCAGCCACGTCTGCAACAACCGCAACGACCCCGGCAGCCGCAGCCATTGCGGAATCCGCAGCATCCACCCCAGAAATTCCAGCAGCCCATTCAGAAACCTCCCTTCTTAGAGATTCCATATATAATATGAACGCTTGACAGTAATCGTCAATTTTTACTAAAAAAATACGTTGTAAGCATTACCGGGACAACTTGAGTTTTTCAGATTCACGGGCCGCATTTTCATAGCGTTGATTAGTACTCTGTAACATCTAAAGTCCGACTTTTCGGATAATGGCTCGTTCTGCCTTGCAACTTATTAGCAGGAAGTGCTTAGTATGGTATGAAATATCACTTCATACCGACGAATGATTTAGTAAAGAGCCCAAGAGGCAGAATTCAATTTAATCAAGCGAAGGGAGAGGCGGTTATGACTGAGATAGTTCAAAAACGCAATGCTTTGCTTCGAGAGTTACATGACCTGAAGGTGAAGCCTCGAAGAAATATGGAAGACGAAAGGCGCATGACGGAGCTGGAACAACAGGTTCGTGCAATGATGCGGGAGATTGGAAAATTAACCAACGAGGAATAACCATTCGGTAATCAGAAATAGTCTGTTATTATAATTGCAAAAACAAAACCGCACCAAACAGCCGAAAAATGGCTATCTGATGCGGTTTTTTGTTTGCTAGAAGTGAAGAGATTTGAACCCCCACAACCTCTCTTGTTTTGAATGTTTTTTAATTAAACAGACCATTTTATACGTTTTATAGAGCGTTTTAGGACCGTTTCGGTATAATTATTCAAAACGCAATATGGATATCATCACTTAACACATTCACTTTCTGTGTAAAACATGGAATTGAACTCTCATCACATAGAATTTTTCCAACGCCTACTTTAAGAACTAATATAAAATTAGACATCAATTTTGAGTCGCAGCGTATTAATAGCTTGATAGCGGTTTTGTGCCTGAACTTCACTATATACATCCAAAGTCTCACTGACATCTTCTATAGTAACCACCAAAGCATAGGGGATATCAATGTGATCTTCGTCCCAGCGAGAAAATAATTCCAACCATATTTGCCAATCACCCGCATTAAAATCCGAAAATACTTTGCTGAACTGATGACAAACATCCCATTTTTTTCGACCTTCAGTAAAATCTTGCGAAACAGGGATCAGGTGTCCGTCTGGATGAGATTTTTTTAATGAAGCCCTGACATATGCCCCCAAATACTCACTGCCTTTTGTTCTATCAACAGGTGGCTGTGATAGGCATGTCACTGTGACTTTTGCTACATTTCGACCCGGTTGTGCGGCGAGGATTTCGGGCATGTAAATTTTTACCCGTTCTTTTGTGGTTTTATTTAGCGTACCGGTCCTGAGAAATGTAACACGAGATGGCGACGAAAATTTACTGTCCGAAACTGCGGAAATTCCCCGCCCATATAAATTATGTGCAAATGATAACTCATCATTGTCCATATCGTCTGTTTCCCACAATGGTTTTGCATTGTGATAAAGTAGTGCTTTCGCGAGCAATACATCAAACCCAATAGTAGTTGCCGCTATTTCTGCTAAATCACCAGCTACAGCCGGCGCCGTAAAACTTGTTCCAGCGTCTGGCTCAATTGTTCCCGCTTTAGTCATGACTAAAGCTCCAGAATCGCATGGCACATGGGCACCATCATCATCCAAAACTATAGTTCCTCCATAGGCGCACATGTCGGGCTTTGAAAATCCGGCAAATCCTGGGCCGCATCTACTATAGGGCGCAATAATGTTTTTGCCCGACAAGCTTCCGACATGATCCATACAGGCAACAGCGCCAACCACAACGCTCAACATAGAATCTGCTGGTGGAGCAATTTTTGAGTCATCGTCATCCAAAATATCATCAATAGAACTTTCTGTTCTCCAGAGCCCATGATTCCCTGCTGAAACTACAAATTGAACGCCGTGTTTCAATTGAAGAGCATCTAACTCAAATCCGATAATACTCATCTCATCGCCCTCTATAGGACTGGATGCATTAGCTGAAAGATTATAAATTTTAGCAAGCTCTGAATAAACCGACACAGCCGCTTGAATCCGCTGGATCATAATGTTCTCAGGAACAGAGCCATCAAGGATATTGCAGTCAATAATCCTTGCCCTTGGTGTAACAACAGGTGATGCCGACAGTTGCGCCCCAAGATCAAAGAAAGCTGCTTTGCTTGCTACACGAGTACCATGCTCACAATCTCCACCAACAGAATTGGGAGCTTTCCAATGATCCACAAGCAATTGATCAAAGGGAGAAACAAAATTAACTCCAGCATCTAATATTGCAACAATTGGTAACCCATTTACATCAATTGCCTCATTAATCTGTGCTGAAGCAGGGATGGCTCCTAAATAGTTGTCAACCCCAGCGCTAAAAAAACGAGTTTCCTCTATTCTGTAAATTGCGGAGTCGTTTTCATATCTACTCAAAGTATCTGACGGAATAATAACACGAATAACGGGCGTGTTATCCGATAGATAATAAGGCTCTTGCTGAATGACTC
>JAEZWL010000151.1 GCA_023420245.1 Bacillota bacterium
TCTCCTTGAACTCGTCGCTGTATCTTTTTATTCCTTTTTTCCCTGACATGACAAAACCTCCCGTCGTATTTTCATTCTACGACGGGAGGCTTTTTCTTTCAATGTCCATTTTCAATGGTTCTGGTCAACTGTTCCGGCTGCGGTTTTGTTTTACCTTTTTGGTGGAAGCGGCGTAGCCTTGCCCTCTTTCCAGCAGCGGTAGCAAAGACCGATATAGCTTTCGCTGCCGCCGAGAAAAACCTGCTCGCCCTCTTTTACGATTTTTCCGTTTTGAATTCTCGCGTTTACCTCCGCCTTCCGTCCGCAGGTGCAGACCGACTTTATTTCGGTGAGGGAGTCCGCAATCTCAAAAAGTCGCTTGCTTCCCTCAAACATTTTGGTTTGAAAGTCGGTTTTTAAACCGAAGCACAAAACCGGCACAAATTCGATTGCGATCGCTTTCAACTGCTCAATCTGTATTCCGCAAAGAAACTGTGCCTCGTCGATAATCAGGACATCGTACCTGTTCTTCCAATACCATCTGTACAAATCCATCTCTTTGCTGATCAGAATTCCTTCATCCTGTAATCCGATCCTTGACTTTACAATGGTTTGACCGTCCCGACTATCGATGGAGGGCTTCATCAAAGCCACGCGATAGCCTTTTTCCTCATAGTTGAATTTTACCATTAAGGCCTGGGCGGTTTTGCTGCTGCCCATTGCTCCGTACTTAAAATATAATTTGGGCATATCCATTCCTCCGAACTGATTTCTCCCTTTATTATATCACCCTTTCGGAGCATGAAAAGCGTGAGCGACAAATTTTTACATCAGAAAGAGGTCGAAAACCGATTTAATTACTTCTCTCGCGCATATATTTTTGCAGGAGATGATTGATTATGAAAGTATTCATCATTACGAAACGGAGTATGGTCGGTTTAATCGGAATTCTACTTTCTGCTGTTTTGCTGATTTTTCTGGCCGTGCAGGGAGTTGCGGCAATTCAGGCCTCCGCCTCGAAACGCCTGATACCGATTTACAACGTAAAAACGGACGAAAAAAAAGTGGCGCTGAGTTTCGACGCCGCGTGGGGAAACGAACAGACACAAACCCTGATCGATATTCTGAATCAATACAACGTAAAGACGACCTTCTTTGTTGTCGGCGCGTGGGTCGACCGCTATCCGGATTCCGTAAAAGCGCTTGTTGCGGCGGGGCATGAGGTTTGCAACCACTCAAACACACATCCGCATATGCCTAAGCTGAACCGGAACGATATGCTGACACAGTTGAACAGCTGCAACCAAAAGATTAAAAGTATTACCGGAATCACACCGGTTCTGTTCCGCCCGCCCTACGGCGATTATGACAACGCGCTGGTGGAGACAGTGAAGTCCATTCATATGTATCCGATTCAATGGGATGTCGACAGTCTTGATTGGAAAAACCCCGCGCCAAGCCAAATCGTGAACCGCGTTATGAGTCAGGTAAAGCCCGGTTCGATTATTTTGTTTCACAACGGTGCGCTGAACACACCGACTGCCCTGCCTTCCGTAATCAAATCTTTGCAGGATAAGGGGTACCAGATTGTTCCGGTCTCTCATTTGATTTACAAGGACAATTACTCGATCGACAGTGCCGGGATGCAGATAAAAAATGAATAAGCCGGAAAGCTCCGCAGTCAGGAACACAGCCTGATTGCGGAGCTTTTACGGTAGTAAGAGAATTTTTGGCTTTGAGGATTTCTAACGGTTAATTACCCCACACTGTATCAGGGGGATTATAGTCAATCGCTATAATTGATAATTTATGGAATTGTCAGTATAATATAGGCAATTGACTATAAAAATAGAAAAGAAGAAGTGAGCGGGATTAATTATGGCCAGAATTATGGATATCCGAAAGTGCGGGCGCATGGTGCGTGTAAATAATAAAACGGTAATGGATTACAATTCTAATGAGGAGTATTTTTCGATCTGGGTTCACACGGCGGGGCAGGAAGGCGGGCTCGGAACCTGCCCGCTCAATATTCAGCTGGACGGGGAAATGGCACTGCGCCTTCGTGATCTGTTAAACGACTTTCTTCTAAAATAGATTTCTCAACTACATATTTTTCTCAATATGGCGAATAATGTTTTTACGTTTTATTTCGCTCTGGTTTTTTCTGTTATCAAATGGCTTTCTAATCGAATTTTAAAAATATTCATTTTATTGAAAAACGGAGTAGAAAATGATAAACATTATTTTATGCGGAAAATCGAACGATACTTCTATCAGCGAGGCGCTGCTTCCCGTTCTGGCCCGCTACGGCGGTGTACAGTATTTTAACGGAAAACGGCTTGCGAAGCTTGGCAGCGGCGAACCGGAATATTTTGTTTACGACTGCGAGCAGGTTCCGAAAATTGAAATCGACAGGGGACTTCTCCTATTTAAGAACAGCTTTCAGGTTTCGGAAGGGTCAACGGTTCCTGAAAATATATTCTGTGTTCTTGAAACACAGAATAAAAATGCGGCAGCCGTTTTAAAGAATACCCATACTACTGCCGTAACATGCGGAACCAGCCCAAGGGATACAATCAGCATCGCGGGGCTGGAAGAAATGGGCGCCGTATTAAGCCTTCAGCGCAATATCGAAAAATTGGACGGTGAAATTTTGGAGCCGCACGATTTTGCTGTTGCGCTGTCCGCTAAAATCGGTCCTCACCGCATTCTTGCCGTAAGCGCTGTGCTAATGATTATCGGCGTGGATTCCTCTGCCGGATACACAATTTGATTGAAAAATTTGACATTCATAAATTGAAACACAATACGCAAAATAGAATTGCAAACGCAAAACATTACAAAACAAATTCAATCAATGACAATGAATGAAGGAGTGTATTTTATGTCTAGTAATAACAATAGCGTAGTTCCTGAGGCTCGTGCAGCACTTGATAAGTTTAAGATGGAAGCCGCTTCTGAAGTTGGCGTAAACTTGAAGCAGGGCTATAACGGCGACCTGACCTCCAGAGAAGCTGGATCTGTCGGCGGCCAAATGGTCAAAAAAATGATTAAGAGCTATGAGTCAAGCATGAAATAAGCTTTTCTGCAATTGGAGCACCATGCCAACAGGCATGGTGTTCTTTTTGTCTTTCAGCTTTCATAATCTTCAATTTTTTGGTTCAGGTCATCAATACTGTAAACCTTAATCCCGTCTTTTAAAAGCTTTTGGTCCTCTTCCGAAAAAGTGGAAACGTCCACATCAATCTCCTGGTATGGCTCAGTTTCATCGTTGTGGAAGATGCCGATTTTTCCTAGAAACTCCCTTAGAAGATAAACATCGGTTTTACTTGCCATTGCGATAATTC
>JAEZWL010000048.1 GCA_023420245.1 Bacillota bacterium
GTCCTGATCTTCCTCATAGAGCTTAATCACACGCCCGCGCATGATCTTTTCAATGGTGATCTCGTTGCCCTTCAGTGAAGAGGAGAAGTAAACCAAAGATTTTTCAATATCCAAAAGCTGAATCAGCTCAGAATTTTTCATCGATTTGCGGAGCTCTTTTTCAATAAAATTGCTGATTTTATCGATTTGCTTTAAGTATTGCAAATACTTTGAGGCAATCCGCAGCATGAGGTGTAAAATAAAACGCGTTTTTAAATTGGTTTGTACCCCTTTGACAAGGTCGTTGGCAAACTCATTTAAAATCGGGTTTTCTTTGGTGGAAACCGTAATCACATTTTTCTGCGTTAAAATAATACCCAGCGGCGTAGTCGTATAGGTTATATTCTTCCCTGCCTTTTCCAGCACCGGAATATCCAGAATTACAAGCGTATTCTCATCCTCCGAATCAATATGGGAGGATTCCTCTTCATCCATTGCCGCGCGGAAAAAATCCGGCTCAATCTGAAAATCAGTGATTAAGCTGTTGATTTCGTCATCGTCCGGCGCTACGCAGTTAATCCAGCATCCCGGCTCACAGGCGGAAACGGAAGAGATGTGACCATCAATCGTCTTGTAATAGGTTAGCATTGCGCTCATCTCCTTTATTAAATTTGTTACAATATCGACTCAAAGGGTCAGGATTCACAATGCCACCTCCAATATGTTGGATTTTCACCTGATAAGTAACAGTTGCCTAAATCGGCATTTATTCTTTCGATCCAAAAGCTATTATAGCACAGAATCGGGAGAATACAAGAGCACGGAGGGTATTTTACGCAATATTTCTCAAATTTCAGCCCAAATTGCGCTAAAGCGTTGTTTTTGAGCAAATTGAGGGATTATTCACTGAAATTCTTTGTTTTGATCCTTCCTCGGGGAGCATTAATTGTTGATATTCTCATTTAAATTTGTTATGCTCAAAGAGCTTTCCTGTGACTTTCACAAGTTAATTCTAAGAGGCCGCCTATTCGCAGGGCTGCATTCTGCCGGTTTACGCGGGCGTTTTTTTCGTTGATTTACGGGACAGATATTTATCGATTACAACGCCGATGATAACTAGCGCAATGCCAATTATTTTAATTGGTGCAATTTTTTGGGTAACAATAGAATCAATCAATAGCCCGGCGCCCAACTGACCAATTAAAACAATAATGGTTGAATAAGAAATTTGATTCTTTGCCATTCCTTTCAGAATAAAAACCATGGAAAGCAATCCAAAAAGACCGCCAAAAAAGTATAAAGCAGGAATGGTTCTCAGGTAAGATAAGTCCGTCAGCTTGGATGCACCCATCAAAAAAACGATCATCAGGGAAATAGCCGTTCCCTCTAAATAATTGATTAAGGTTCCGTTTGCCGTGCCAAGCTTCAGCTTTGCCTGTAAATTTATCATTTTGTTTAAGATGTTTATTATGCCATTTATAACAGCAATTCCGATAAAGATTAGCATTTTAATACTCCTTATGAATGAATCATTAATAATAATCCAGCCACGATGATCAGATAGGCAGGAATCCGCTTCCAGCTGAAAGAGTGGCGCGGCACGTGAAAGAGACCGAAATGGTCAATTACCGCAGAACTGATTAGCTGTCCGGTTACGGATAAGGCCATTGTCAAAGTAGCCCCGATATTTCCGGCACAGATACTGCTTGTGGCAACAAGCGTCACCCCGAAAAATCCGACGAAATAAACATAGACCGGCGCTCCCGCCAAGCAAATTTTTTCATCCTTTTTCCACCAGATATACCCTAACAAAATAATTGCGCCGATAGCATGGACAATAAAGCTGATTTCGAATATATTTAAATACGAAGCCAGTTGTCCGTCCAAGCTGGTCATTAACCCCAGGCATAACCCGCCCAATAGTAGAATTAATAGACTCAATTGTATTTCCCTCCCTTGTCATGAATATTTCGACTTTTTATTCTGTCAATCATTATCACACAATTATCCAAGCGTGTATATGACGGATGTCATAGCTGCCAGCATTTTATATCGATGAAGTGGAGCATTAAAACGCAATGATATTCTTAGAAAAAAGTAACGTTCCTAAGATCAAATCAAAGCTGGAGTCTGTCCGGCAGTATTTGTCTGAGAACGTATATCAGCAGATGAAGTTGTGCTGCTTTAAAAGCGGGGAATTTATTTTTACGGAAGGCGAAACGATAGAATACCTGTTTATTATTTTAGAAGGAAACTGCAAGGTTTTCAAAACTCTTGAAAACGGAAAAACAAATTTGTTGTGCTGTTATGAGGATATTCAAATTTTAGGGGAATTCGAAATTTTTGGGGATTCGCTGGCAAAAACAAACATTCAGGCGCTGCAAGACACCTATTGCCTTGCAATCTCAGTTAATCTCCACAGGGATTTACTCATGTCAGATAATAAATTTCTCCAATTTATTTGCCGCCAAACATGTGCAAAAATTGACCGGAACAATAAAAACGCGGCAATCAACCTATTTTATCCATTGGAACAAAGGTTGGCGGGATATCTTCTCGTTATGCAGAATGATGGAGTATTTTCAGGCAATTATACCATGCTGGCCGAATATTTGGGGTGCAGCCACAGGCATCTGCTAAGAACCTTGCATTTGTTATGCAATAATCATTTAATTGAAAAACAGAAAGCAACCTATTTGATAAAAGATATCCGTGCTTTGGAGCATCTTGCGGACGGAATTTATCAGCAGTAATTTCCACTCGTTAAACACGATTGGAACGTTTCCTATGCGGCATAGAAATTGATCGCAGATAAACAAAATTTCACGGAGGAAAAAATGAATGCAGAACTAAATTATAAGGCGCCGACGGCTCAAGACTATGTGAGCCTTCGGTTACGATCAGGGATGGGAAATAAAGATTTGGAGAGAAGCCAAATCGCCTTGAAAAACTCGCTGTTCACCGCATGCATTTATGATAACAAAAAGCTGGTTGCATTCGGAAGGATCGTTGGTGACGGCGGCATAACCTATGTTGTGAGCGATATTATGGTAGATGAAGAATATCGAAGGAGAGGTTTTGCCGAACAGATTATGGAGGCAATTGACCGCTACTTTGAGGCAAACGCAAATAAAGATAGCTATATTTGCCTAATAGCGAATCATCCTGCCGATTTACTGTACTGTAAGCACCGGTTTGAGTATTTGCCCCAAAACAGATGTGGCATGCTGCGAAATCAGCGCGGTGACGATAGCAGCTTTGTATCAGGATAATTCTATCGCGCCAATCCTCCGTATTTACAGCGATCGACTATATATGGGGAAAGCATGGGATTTTCTTAGAATTCTTCGTATAGGCTCTTGAGAACCGCCGACAAAAAAGGTGCTTTACGCAACGCGCAAAGCACCTTTTGATTCAATTAAGAAACGACCAAATATAAAGGAGATACTATTGAGATGCATTTAAAAACAGAAAGACTGATAATCCGCGATTATGAAAAAAAAGACGCCGCAGGATTGTATGACATACTATCCCATCCGCCTGTACATTGCTTTCTTAGTGAAAAATTAGATTCCCTTGAGGAAGCAGAAAAAGAAGTGGAGCAGAGAGGTAACGAAGGGGGAACACTTCGCCGTTTGCTTGTCTGATACAGATTTGATTATCGGAGATCTTTTTGCCATGAGAGAGGGGCTTGACACCTATAGCGTCGGATGGAATTTCAACTTAAAATACGGCAAAAAAGGTTATGCGGCTGAAGCGGCACGAGCGTTACTCAGCTACCTGTTCAATCGTGATGCAAGGAGAATTTATGCTTATGCTGAAGATAATAATATTCCGTCCCAAAAGCTTTGTGAACGACTGGGAATGAGAAAAGAAGGACTTTTTATTGAGTTTATATCTTTTATGAATAACCAAGATGGGACTCCGCATTATGAAAACACTTACCAATATGCCATTCTGAAAAGAGAGTGGATGGAGCCATAACCTTAAAAAGATTTTTCTTCGTCCTGTTTCAATCTTCCAGCTGTGTCGTTGAAAGATTACAAATATCCTCGATGACAATATTTTGTGTATCACGTTGCATACATAGATCCAAAATTACATCGGGCTGATTAAAAAAGCGTACTACCGGACGCAGCGGCTGATGCTCGTTCTGCCTGATGATGATGGCAATTTCACCGTTACTAAGCTTAACGCAGGAACCAACCGGATATGGAGAAACCTTTCTTAAAAAAGCTTCTACAATATTGTAGTCAAAGGCGTTACCCGTACAGCCCATAATATATTCGATTGCTTCCGGGGGTTTGGAAGGGTTGCGGTAAGGGCGGACGGAGGTCAGCGCGTCGTACACATCCGCTACGGAAATAATCCTCCCAAATAAAGGGATCCCGTTCCCGCTTAACCCGTTTGGATAGCCGGAGCCGTTGAATTTTTCGTGGTGGGTCAAAACGCCGGCACAGATTTTTCGGTTGGCTATACTGTTCTTCAGAAAGAATTCCGCTCCTTTTTGAGGATGCTTTTTTACAATTTCAAATTCATCGGTAGTCAGCCTCGCAGGTTTTGCTATAATTTCAATAGGAACGGACATTTTCCCGATATCATGAAGCAAAGCGCAAAAACCAAGCTCATACAGATCGGCGGTTCTAAGCTCCAGGGAAATACCGATTGCAATGGAAAGAACACAAACACCAAAAGAGTGATTATAGGTGTAATCGTCATAAGATTTCAGGTTCGCAATACTGATTTTCGCTTCCTTGTTATTTTTCAACGCGTTGACCAGCTTCTTGGATACCTCCATAGTCTGGTTAATACAGTTGATATTAATATTTTGGGCTGTCTGGTCAAACATCTCAAAAACACGCTGGACACTCGAAATCGCCTCCAGCTTCAGCTCTGTTTTGATTGGAGAAAACAGGTCTTCGCCTGCCTCTTTTTTCTCAAACGAATGGACATAGGCTCCGGTAATTTTCAGTTCAGCCAGCCGATTGATATAGCTTTGCGTCAGCACTTGCCCGGATTTCAGCATGGCGATTTTACATGTTTTATAATCATAAAGATAGATATCCTGATCAAGCATCATTCCTACTTCTAACTTATCAATAGAAATAAATGTCATTTTCTCACATCGCTTTCCACATTTATTTATATAATTCGAATAATCATACAGGGTATATTTTAAAGTAGTAAATATTTTATTTTCGATTATATATCGACAAAATAGAATAAAATTTAACCTATTTCTAAAATTAAGCAAAGAAATAATTTCCGCGATCATCCTAATTTTTGTGGCCTTTCGGACGATATAAAAAATATAAAGTCTTATTTTACTGGAGGTTAATATTATGCATACTTCTAGTTCATCCGGCTCCCCCTCTGCTTTGAACTTAACAGCAAGCTCCAGCAGAAGATTGAGCGGTTTAATGTCCGGGTTGGATACCGATGCTTTGGTAAAGCAGCTTTCTATGGGCACACAAAAGAAAATAGATAAATTAATGCAGAATAAGCAGCTTGCAGCCTGGCGGCAGACTTCTTACCGGGAGGTTACATCCGCCCTACAGGAATTTCAAGATAAATATTTCTCCACTTCCAGCAGCAGCAGCAATTTGTCCATGCGGGCTTTCTTTCAAAGCTCCACAATCAATAACACCTCAAGCGCTCTGAACATCAGCGGCAACTCCACCAATGCCTCGAATATGGTAATTACCCAAATCAAGCAGCTGGCGGTTCAGGCAAGCTTTTCATCCAGCTATAAGGTTTCAAACCAAACCGTTACTTCCCTGTCGGAAGTGAAGGATGTCTATACAAGAAGCGCCTTGTCCGGAGCTTCTATAACAGTCAACTATGCGGGCAAGGACTACGCCGTCACCCTGGACGGCGACTTTAACCTGGATGATTCTGCCTTGGCAGGCGGCGTATCCGATGCCGAAAGAATCGATTATCTGCAAAAGGTAACGGAGGCGCTGAATAAAAAAATCAATGCCAATAGCGATATCAGCGGCAAACTTGAGTTCAGCGTTTTTAATGGTAAGGTTAAGCTCAATAAATCAGATTTATCTTCTAATACCTTTTATATCGAAAGCGGTTCTTCCTCTCTGTTATCCGGTTTGGGGCTTAAGGCTGATGATAAAAAGACTGGTGTAAGTACCCTTTTAGGGAACGATACGAATGTCAGAAGCTTCTTTAATGATTCGATTTCCTCCGGTTCCTCGCTGGATTTCTCCATTGGGGGCAAATCCTACACCTTGGAGATACCATCATCTATTTCATTATATACTTCCGACTCCACGGATTCCGCTTTACAAGATTCTCTGAAAGCCGAAAACCAACGGATATTGCAGCAAAGCTTAGACGACGCGATAAAGAATAATGTTGATCTGAAGGGCAAGCTTTCCGTCAATGTAGATTCAGCTTTAAAAATTACTTTCAGCAGCTCTGCGGGAGCTGTCAACGTCACCGGCGGTACCCAGAATGTGCTGAAGGGCTTCGGTCTCGACAGCGGAGCAGGAGCCTACAGTGCCACCGGAACGGTGAACGGGGACGAGCTGGTTAAAACCTATATGCAGGATACACTGGCAGGCGCTACGATTACCTTTGACCTGAACGGATTGGCAAAAAGAGTTACGTTCGATGAAAGTGACAAAAGCGCATATGCCACCTCAGAGGGCATGGCTTCCTACTTGCAGGGCAAGCTCAACAACGTTTTTGGTGCCGGAAATGTGGCGGTCAGCATAAACGCGGGAAAATTAAGCTTTAAAGCGCTCAACGCAACCTCTACTTTCACGGTCGTTTCCAGCGACACATCTGGTCTGCTCGGCTCAGACGGTCTGTTGCACACCTACGCGGGAGAATCTAACCGAATCAACGCGAATAAAACATTGAAAGACCTGGCAGGAAATCTAAGCAGTACTCTTACTTCTAATTCGGACGGGTCTTTCGGATTAACAATAAACGGCAAGGACTTCGCCTTTAAGGCTACCGATACCCTGGCCACCGTAATTTCAACCATCAATAACGATAACGACGCCAATGTCACCGTTGCCTATTCCAGCACGCTGGATTCGTTCAGTATTACCGCGGATAATGGCGGTGAAGGCAGCAAGGTGGATATTTCCACCCTGGGCGGCAGCAATCTCGCCACTGTGTTATTCGGAAAAAAGGCAGACACGCAATCCTCACTCACCTTTGATTTTAACGGAAGAACTGTTAATGACGGCGACACCATCACCATCGACGGCACCATCTATGAATTTGATACCAACGGCAGCACCGGCTCCGGAAACACCGCAGTAACGATTCCCGACGGCGCTTCTGCCGATGATATTGCCTCAGCTTTTAAAAATATCGGTCTTTCCGGTTACGCAGGCTCTTCCTCCGGCGGCATTGTGACATTTACCGCCAATACGGCAGGGTATCAAAACGAACCGGTTGTTTCAGGAATCGTGAATGGAAATTATCGAAATGGGTCAAGCTCATCACTGGAATATGATTTTACCGGTAAAACGGGTACAGACCTGCTTGGAAAAACAATTATAATCGGGAATAAGACTTATGAATTTGCCACATCGGACAAACTAATCGGCGGTGTAACCAAAAACGGAAATATCGGAATCGCAATCGGTGACGGTTCAGAAGATTCTGCAAGTATTACTGCCGATCAGATTACATCCGCTTTCAGCAGTGCAATTGGCAGTGTCTCCGGCTATAGCACGGGTGTAAACGGAAACAGGGTTATCCTGCAGAATAACGGAGCGGTAAACTATTCTGTGACAGCCGGTAAAAACGCGGAGTTAATGATGAGCTTCGACGGAAACCCGGACAACGCCACTTTAATTTCGCGAACTGAGAATAAATTTACAGTGGACGAGGTAAATTTTGAGCTTCTAAAAGCGGACACCACCGTGACGAAGGATAAGCCGATCACGTTTACAGTGAAGAATGAAACAGACGACCTATACAAAAAGGTTACCGGTTTTATTGATGATTACAATGCTCTTTTGAAAGTAATCAATGATAAAGTAAACGAAAGCAAAAAAACAGAGGGTCAAACCTACGCACCGCTCACAGATGACCAGAAGGCAACTATGACGGCGGACCAAATAGCAAAATGGGATTCCTACGCCAAAAAAGGAATTTTACAGTCGGACTCTTTGCTCACTACCGTCAGCTACGATATGCGCAACGCAATGTTTAATATGGTGGATTCTGTAAAGGACGCTCTTTACTCTGTCGGAATTACAGAAGTTGATTATGATAAATATGGCAAGCTGACCATTGATGAAACAAAGTTTAAAGGTGCGCTAACCAATAATCCTGACCTCGTTGCCTCTCTGTTTACCGGGAAAGACGGTATTGCAAGCCGGTTAAAAACTATCATTACGAAAAACACCAACACCAGCATCGGTGCCGACGGTCTTCTGGTTCAAAAGGCCGGTATATCCAGCCGCGATTACGACACTAGCGTAATCGGAAGGCAAATTACGGATTACAACTCAAGAATCAAGGATTTAAAAACACAGCTTGAAACGGAGCAGGACCGTTATTATAGAAAATTCACTGCTTTGGAATCTTATCTTAGTGTTATGAACGCACAATCCAGCTTATTCTTTAACAATACCTCTTCCTCCTGATTGATCAAACACATTTAAAAGCGGAGGCTAATTTATGACAAACCCAATTCAGCAATACAAGACACAGTCGATTAACACGATGTCTCAGGGGGAGCAGCTAATCACATTGTTTGATGAGGCGCTTAAAAATCTGCGCTACGGTTCAATGATGATGAAAAGTGAAAACTATGTTACCTCCCTGAAATGCACGGTAAAATGCAGCAATATCTTTACCTATCTGTCTGCGGTACTGGATGAAAAGC
>JAEZWL010000155.1 GCA_023420245.1 Bacillota bacterium
GGTGATCGGTGCCCTGCTTATTTTGACCGTAAACCCCATTCAGGCGGTCTGGTATGTTATTTTCTTTGTGGTTCTTCAGCAGCTGGAAGGAAATCTCATTTACCCGCGTGTGGTCGGCTCCCGGGTCGGTCTGCCTGCGCTGTGGGTACTTATCGCCGTTACAATCGGCGGGAACGCGTTCGGTGTGGTCGGTATGCTCGTGAACATTCCCCTCTGCTCCGTACTGTATATCCTCCTGCGGGAGGACGTACAACGGCGTCTGGATAAAAAGGCAAAACAGGAGGTCGATCAGACGATCGACGAATATAATTGAATGATTCCTCAAAAATCACCTGCGCCGCAAGGGGGCTGCCTGAGATTTCGGGCAGCCCTTTTTGTATTCCCCCGGATAGTCCGGGGGTTCAAAGAAGCTTTCGCGTTGCGTAAAAATACGAGTCCATCCTGCCCTCAACCCTTCCCGGTTCCACAGGTTGCTGCTCCGTATAAATTATTCCGGCTTAACCATACTATAGTCGACTAAGCAGAAGAATAATAGCGGAAGGAAAAGAAAATGGACAATAATAAAAATCGTAGCAAGGACAGGGAAAAAAGCAACCCGGAATTAAGAAAAATGAAACCCAGGGAAAACGCGGACGCCGGAATTGCTGACGGTGAAAAAATCGGGGTACATGGCAGCAAGCATGAAAAAAACGGAAAGGGAAGGGATCGGTAATGGATACGTTAATTTGAAGTGTATCGGGAATTCCAAATAAGGAAAGCAAAACCCAGATTAAAAATGCACTCGATAAGGTAAAAGGCGTGCAGGAGGTCGGCGTGAATCTGTCAACGAGCACGGTTAAGGTGGAATACAACGACCCGGCTACCGCACAGGAGATTAAAGAATGCATCGAGAACTCGGGTTTTAAAATTGAATACGAATAACTGAGATATAAATACCAATTTTATGCTGTTCTTAGTTTGTTAACAGTTTCTTCCAATAATCTTTAAATCAACTTCACTGATTGAACACATTCTTCTTTTATACTATAATCATCCAATCAAGAAATGAACTGCCGTACAGCCTGCGGTACTGACGGAATACCGGACCGCAGGCCGGCAGACCAACAGCAAGCTCCTCGTAAGAGGATTTACATATACTCTTTTTCATATACCCTCCTCTTTTACCGCCCCGTTACAAGGGCGGTTTTTTCCTGATTATACCGTATTTTGGCAAGCTTTACATAAGCTCTAAGAACAAGTAGCACGGATAGGGCAAGTCAGGGCTTAGCCCGCATACAAATTGTGAAGCATCAAGCATCGGTATCGTTAACCAGCCTTTTTTCTCCGGTGATATCCTGAATTGGCTTGATGTTCTGTGTGACCTCGAGAATCCCGTAATACGTACCGGCCGTATCGCGCACGGCAAAATAAGTGATCAACACATATTTGCTTCCTAAATGAAGCCAGAAATCCTCGCGTTCCTTCCGTCCGCTTTTCAGGTCATCCACGACTTTTTCGACGATATGGACGCTTGCGGGGGGATGACAGTTGGAAACGTCCCGACCGATGACGGAAACCGTTCGGGGAAACACGCGCTCTTTCCCCTGTGAAAAATACGCGACCTTCCCGTCTCTGTCTACAAAAGTGATGTCCACCGGCAGGGTGTTCAGAAGATGGGTCAGCGCGTCCGTCGACAGTACCCCAGTTGGAAGCGTGATGTTTCCCGCAGAAGCGGATGCCTCCAATGAAGGCTTTTCCGCTGGTGTCGAAGGCACAGGGTTCCATTCGGGCACACTGCTCAGCAGACAGTATCCGAATTCAGAGGAATCCTCCGCAATCTGCTTCCATTCGTCCTCCGTCAGATTTTCAAACAGAATGGGGAGAAAAATATTTTCCTCTTTAAAAATCATTTCTTCAATCCGGTGGAGTAATTTTTCGGTCTGCATCAGAAAGGAAGAAGTTTGCGACTGGTGCAGAAGTGCCCGGGTTTGTTTCAGCTCCTCGCGGATTTCATCGTCAACGCCCCACATGACCTTCGGCAGAGCGGTAATGCCGTATTTTTCCAAAAACGGGAACAGAAGGTTTTCTTTCTTTTTGTAATGCCGGTCAATCTCGTTGAGCTGTTCTAGCCGTTCGGAGAGAGCTTGAACCGCTTTTTGATTCGGCAGGCGGGTAAGTTCATCCCGTATTTCACGGAGCAATTTTTCAAGCGCACGGTTTTCCCGTTTCAGGGTATTGGCCGGATGCCCGGGAATTTTTGATAAATCAGCAGGTTTATGGATGTCCTCTATGGAGCCTTTAAAAACGGAGGCGTGAACATCACAAAGCCGCTGTACCTCAGATACCGGCAGTCCTCCGGATATCAACGCCTGTTCAGCCTGCGATATTTCCTCCGCGGATACCCCAAGGAAAACAGCGCCGAACTTCTCCTTGACTTCTTCCACGCTTTTTCCCTCGTGAAGCTCGGCGATAATTTCCTTCAGCTTTTCCTGCCGGTATTCCCGGTTATTAATTTCAGCACTCATTTACATTCTCCTTTTCGGGGTCGTTTCGCGTTATGCCAAACAGCCCGTATTTCAATATTGTTTCCTTCAGGCGCCGATTATTCGAAGGCATTAGCGCTTCACACAAAGAAAAAATTAAATTTTACAGAGAAAAATTTTTAATGAAAATTATAATTGAAATTTATAAAATTAGTGCTATGATAAAAAGTACCGTTTCCTTTTTGGAAAGGCAATTGCCGCACGGGGAAATTACGGCTGTCTTGTGAGGCTGAGAAAATTATTGTTTTTGAAAGCAAGGTTATCGCTAAAATGAAAAAGGGTTATTGGTATATTGTTTTAACAACAGTGATTTTCAGCACGATGGAGATTGCCTTAAAGCTTGTGGGGGGAAGTTTCCATCCCATACAGCTTACGTTTACCCGTTTCTTTATCGGAGGTCTGTTTTTGATTCCGTTTGCGCTGCGCTCCCTTCGGAAGAAGAATTCTTCCATTGTCGCAAAGGATTTGGTCTTTTTCGCGTTTCTGGGGCTGCTGGGCATTGTCGTGAGCATGGGGTTATATCAGCTTGCGGTTCTCAATACGACAGCCTCCGTGGTGGCTGTTCTGTTCAGCTGCAATCCGGTGTTTGTTACCGTTCTCGCGTTTGTTCTGTTGAAGGAAACAATTCAGAGGAACAATGTTGTTGCGCTGCTGCTGGAAGTGGCGGGAACGGTACTGATTATTCATCCGCTTCATACCCGGCTCAGTGTGCCGGGAGTTACGCTGACGATCTTATCAACCGTAACCTTTGCGCTTTACGGGGTCTGCGGAAAGAAGAAATGTGCGAAATATGGCGGAATTGTCGTGACCTGCTTCAGCTTCTTGTTTGGCAGTTTGGAAATGCTTGCTTTTATCGGGCTCAGCCATGTCTCTGTGGCAGCGGATTGTCTGCGAGCAGGCGGACTCTCCATGTTTGCCGATATCCCGCTGTTTTCAGGATATACTCTGCAAGCCCTGCCCGGGATTTTGTATATCTGCGTTGTTAATACCGGAATCGGGTTTGCCTGCTATTTCAAAGCAATGGAGGTAGCCTCCGTTCAGAAAACCTCGCTCATATTCTTTTTTAAGCCGATTCTGGCTCCGATTTTGGCGCTTGTTTTATTGCATGAGATTATCCCGTTGAATATGGTTGCCGGAATACTCTTAATTTTAATCGGTTCGCTTGCGTCCATCCTGCCCGGAATCCGAAACCAAAGAAGCGCGCAATCCTTGGAAAAAGCTTCTTAAAGCGCAAGCCATTGCGTGTAATAATTGATAAGAGAGCTGGTGTTTTTGTGAAACTTTGCATTGTAACAGCCGGGATAGTTGAGAACAAATAATCAATTAAGGAGAATACAATGACTATTCCGGAAAATAAGATTTATCCAAGAAACGACCATGAATCCGTATATTTGAAAAATGTGGTTCAGAATCCCAATATCATCGTCGGTGAATATACCTTTTATAATGATTTTGTAAACGATCCCGTACAATTTGAAAAGAACAACGTTCTCTATCATTACCCCGTGAATCACGACAAGCTGATTATCGGCAAGTTCTGCTCGATTGCCTGCGGCGCAAAATTCATCTTCACCAGCGCGAACCATGCGCTGCGTTCTCTGTCAACCTACCCGTTCCCGATTTTTGCAAGCGAATGGGGACTGGACTGGAAGAATGTGACGGACGCATGGGATAATAAAGGCGATATCGTCATCGGAAACGACGTATGGGTCGGCTATGAAGCCGTTATTATGCAGGGAGTCAAGATCGGTGACGGCGCGATCATCGGGACCAGAGCAGTCGTTACAAAGGACGTTCCGCCCTATACGATTGTCGGCGGCATTCCCGCAAAAGAAATCCGCAAACGGTTTCCGCCTGAAACGGCAGAGGCGCTGCGGCGTTTACGGTGGTGGGATTGGCCCTATGAGCGGATTCAAAAGAATCTGCCCGCCATTATGAGCGGAAGCCTTGAAGAACTAATCACAGCAACGGAATAAATGCAAACGGCGCTCTGGAAACAGGGCGCTTGTTTTATTGGAGAGTTGAGGTTAAAATCTCTAAAATAAACGTCGAATAAGATTGAAATTTATGGGCGCAAACGATATAATAAGTTTGACTAAATGGAATTTTATATTACACGTACATATAGAGTTATGCTATAAACTAGTAAGTTAAATAACGTGAAGTAGATGCGAGGGCTTTTAATTATGGACTTTCAAAATCAGACTGTGTTCATAAGTCATTCTTCAGATAATTCAGAAATAGCAGAGCAATTAACAAATCTTCTTCGAAATATTGGTATATCAGGCGATCAAATTTTTTGTTCATCAGTATTGGGACAGGGTGTGGACAATGGAGAAAAATTGAATGATACTATTCATAATTCTTTGAAGAGTGCAAAGGTAATCATTTACATTCTCTCAGATGCATTTTTAAGAAGCAGTTATTGCTTAGAAGAACTTGGAGTTGGGTGGTTTGGGTCATTCGATAACAAAGTAAAATGCTACTATTTGCGGCTTCTTGATTTCGAGATGCAAGAATTATCTGGTTTTGTAAATTCTAAAATAGATAAATTTTCAACCATAAGTGAATTCGATGATATTATTCTGTTCATTGAGAATATTTCTGAGGAAATGTGCTTGAAACAACAAAAGGTTTCCGCACTTTCGAGTTATACAAAGGCTTTTATTAACGCTATAACCTATAATTGTTTAAAATCAATCGAAGAGAAAAAGAAAAAGATAGCTTTATTAGAGCAATCTAAAGAAGAGATAGTCCTTGTTAAGGGAAAGTTAAAAGATTCAGAGAAAGCTATCGAATCTTACAAACAATCTTTCGAAATTAATAAAGCTAAGTCGCATAAAAATTCGCTTATGATTGAGCTACTCACAATAGAAAGTAGTTTTAACGTTATGGGTATGGGCACAATAGTGAGTAGGGAGATAGTTTTATCTTATAAGCAATTTTGGTTTAATATGGCGAATAGGTATGAAGAATTGCTCAAGCTTCTTGGCATAGAAGCTGAAGATGGAAATATGGAAAGATTATTATCGCAATTATATTTAGTATGTGAAAATTATAAAAAAGCATATCAACATTTTTTGAATGCAATTAATATTTTAGACTATATTACAAAATTTAATATGGAATTTTTTGTTGAAGCATATCCATATTCTATCAAAGAAATAATTTTGATATACGATGAAAAATACAACAATATGCCTGAAGGTTTAAGAAGAGATTTTATTAAAGATTCATTAAACTACATGAAAGCGGAAGAAATCAAGAAGATTCAAGATGTTTAAAATTTTAAGCTACTATGTTTAAGTACAAGGATATATAATTTGAGTACATAATCAGAAGAACCCAAATTCAAATTAGTTTAAGGGGAGTATTATGCATTTATTTAATGCCAGTTCATTGTTTAATGAGAACACCAACAAAGAAATCATCAGTCTGGTGAACAATCCGGAAAAGCTGGAAAATAGAATGGTCGAAGTAAAAAAGGCGCTTTTAAAGGCATACAAGTTTAAAGCTTATAACGTTCCGGAGGATTTTACGACGACCTCTTATATCATAGCGACCAATCATTTAACAGATTCCGATGCTCCGCTGATTATGAGCTTTTATTATGACCGGATGCATGAAGTGAAAGCTACATATCCGGCTCTGTTTGTGTTTGCGAAAGAAAATTGCTTTAATGGGGTTTCCATACCGAAGGAATTAACACCGGTTCTGGAATTTGAGAAAGTATTTGCGGTTGACCGCAGCAGCTCCGCGGGTTCAATGGCTGCAATCAGAGCTGCGGAAACATGGTTTGAGGAAGGCGAAAAACCCAAGCATTTTTTGATATTCTCTCAGGGAACGATTTACGATATCAATAAAGACAGCGCGGAGGATATCGAGCGGGGCGCCTTCTGGTTGGCCAGGTTACTGGGGATTCCTGTTTTGCCGGCTTTTATCGAGCAGGCGGTTGAAGGTGCCGAGAACCGTTTGGTGTTTGAAGAACCGATTTTTATCCCTAAGAATTGCCGGAATTTCGACGCTCCTAAGCAGCTGTGGTTAGACAGAGTCATTAAAGCGCAGAATGAACTGGAGATACTTACGGGCACGCCGGCAAGAGAAGCCGTACTCGACCAAGAGCATCAAACCCGAAAAAGGTTCAAACCGAAAGCTGAATAAGGCAAGGGGCTAATGAATAATGACGGGCGAAGGAGTTAACAACCCATACCTGCTTTTATCTGTGGTATCTGAGCTTGCTCTAAATGATATGCTGCAAAAGGGTCGAAGCCATTCGCGAAGAATGGTTTCGACCCTTTTCGCTGTACGGATTCAGCCGGGTTGTTTCTTCCTGTGTTCATTCAGCTTCCCCAATAGCATTGGGATCATAGGTCTGGTTTGAACTGTTTTTCTTGTAGCCGGTCAATTTGTACGGGAAGCTTTCTACATAGATAAAGAACATCCCATCACTAAAATAAACCTAAATTTGGAAATAATTTTGTAAAATTTCTTTATATTAATTTGAAATTAATAAAATATTGTATTCTTTATTATATAGAAATTATGCGGAAACATTTAGGTCGGTACATCAAAATTATAATTTAATTACAAAAGAGGCGGTAAAATGAAAAAATTTATAGCATTGCTCCTATCAGTGGCAATGGTGGTGGGATTATTCCCCACAATGACGTTAACTGCGTATGCGGCGCCTGTGGTTGGAACTGCGGATCAAGGGAGCGCTCCCCAGGTTTACGCAGAATCTACGGAAATCATGACTTCAGTTAGTGTAGGGCTATATAAATTTGTGCCTGAAAACGCCGCTGTTTATACCATTTCAACATCAGATTCCGCCAAGAAACCAGGTTCGAGTACTTTTGCCCGTATTTGGGGAAATAATACAATCATAGCGGAAGATACAAATGATGATTATATGGGGCATGTCACCTTGACCGCTCCTCTTGCAAAAGATACTGTGTATTATATTGAAGTACAAAATCTGGAGGCAAATAACATTCCATGTATGCTGAATATTTCGCAAGCCAATACCGGCGCGCCAGATTTTACGGCTACTATCAAAACAAGTGATCAGTGGAGCAAGGGACTGGATGTTATTTTCGATGGTTTAGACATCGATCTTGAAAACTTTTATCTGAAATCGCTCACTGCGGAGGACGGCGGCGATTCCGCGTCCGCGTCTGTATTTGTCAACGGCGGAGTAAATAATTACGATCATAAGATATTATCATGTGGTCATGATGGCAATATAGCCGGAGACAGTACTATAACATTAGGCTTCGAAGCATCGACTTCGGGGACTTATCTATTTATTATAACTATAGACGGGGGGGCTTCCCGTACAGTTAAAATAACCGTTACCGGCGCGAGCGCGGCGCCGACCGCGACAACCACCGCCGCGAGCAGTATTTCGTCCACCGCCGCGACGCTGAACGGGACCGTGAACGCAAACAACGCCTCGACCGTCGTAACCTTTGAATACGGAACCACAACCGGCTACGGCAGCACCGTGACGGCAGCGCCAAGTCCGGTTACAGGTACCTCCAATACTTCCGTAAGTGGTTCGATTTCGGAATTGAAGCCCAATACGACCTACCATTACCGTGTCGTGGGAACAAATGCGTCCGGTACTACCAACGGCGAGGATCAGACCTTTACCACCTTAGCCATTGCGCCGACCGCGACAACCGCCGCCGCGAGCAGTATTTCGTCCACCGCCGCGACGCTGAACGGGACCGTGAACGCAAACAATGCCTCGACCGTCGTAACCTTTGAATACGGAACCACAACCGGCTACGGCAGCACCGTGACGGCATCACAAAGCCCCATCACGGGTACTTCCAATACTTCCGTAAGTGGTTCGATTTCGGAATTGAAGCCCAATACAACCTACCATTACCGTGTCGTGGCAACAAATGCGACCGACATTACCAATGGCGGGGATCAGACCTTTACAACCTCTGTGACCGCGCCGACCGCGGCAACCGACGCCGCGAGCGATATTTCGTCCACCGCCGCGACGCTGAACGGAACCGTGAACGCGAATAACGCGTCGACCACTGTAACCTTTGAATACGGAATCACAACCGGCTACGGCAGCACCGTGACGGCATCACAAAGCCCCATCACGGGTACTTCCAATACTTCTGTTAGTGGCTCGCTTTCGGGATTAAAGCCCAATATGACCTACCATTACCGTGTCGTGGCAACAAATGCGACCGGTATTACCAACGGCGGGGATCAGACCTTTACAACCTCTGCAATTGCGCCGACCGTGACAACCGACGTTGCGAACGGTATTTCGTCCACCGCCTTGGCGCTGAGCGGAATCGTGAACGCAAACAACACGTCGACCACTGTAACCTTTGAATACGGAACTACAACTGGCTACGGCAGCACTGTGGCGGCAGCGCCAAATCCGGTTACTGGTACCTCCAACATTTCCGTTACTGGTTCGCTTTGGGGATTAAAGCCCAACACGACGTACCATTACCGTGTCGTGGGAACAAATGCGGTAGGTATTACCAACGGCGGGGATCAGACCTTTACAACCTCTGCAATTGCGCCGACCGTGACAACCGACGTTGCGAACGGTATTTCGTCCACCGCCGCGACGCTGAACGGAACCGTGAACGCAAACAACGCGTCGACCACTGTAACCTTTGAATACGGAACTACAACCGGCTACGGCAGCACTGTAACGGCAGTGCCAAGCCCAATCACGGGAACCTCCAACACTTCCGTCAACTATGCGCTTTCAGGGCTTGAACCCAACACTACTTATCATTACCGTGTAGTTGCGAGGAATACGGCGGGCGCTGCACAGGGAGCGGACCAGACGTTTAAGACGCCTCCGGTAACCGCGTCTGTCAGCAGTGTGGACGCGATCAATGGAGCTCTAACAATCGTGCTTGACAAAGTGCCCACGACAGCGCCGGTTGCAGCTGACTTTACCGCCACAAGCAGAATTGACGGCGAGCTTGCGAAAAACTTGCCGCTGAGCAGTTTTGCATGGAATGCAGAAACAAAGACGGTAACCTTTCACTTTGCTGAAATTACACAGATAGAATTAAGCCAGAGCGTGAAAGTGGCAGTAACATACAACAGTGTAACAACAGAAGCACCTGCGTTTACTGTAAGCGCGGCATGGATAACCGCGACTGTTGCCAGCGTTGCGGCAACAAACGGCGCAATCACCGTAACGCTTGACAAAGTACCGTCGGAGGCTCCAACCGCGTCAGACTTTACCGCCACGAGTTCGGTTAACAGCGGTGAGTCGAACAGTCTTCCTCTGAGCGGTTTTTCCTGGAATGCTTCGACGAGAACCATAACCTTCCACTTTACACCGATTGAAACGGCCGCGTCGGCGCAAAGTGTTGTAATTGCTGTAGCCTATAAAAGTGCGGCGCCTGTTTCCGCCGAGGCATTTACCGTTGAAGCAGCTCCCACGGCTGACAAAACGCTGATAAGCATCACAGCGCCGGAAGCCATTGCAGGAATCGCCAACGGTACGGCAAAGACGGCCGCCGCTCTCGGACTGCCCGAAACGGTGGAGCTGGTAACCAATGGCGGAACGGTCAGTGCCACTGTGCGCTGGGATATAGTTGGCTGTGATTACATTAAGTCAAAAACCACGGAGCAAACCTTTACAGTGCACGGAATCATTACACTTCCCGCAGGAGTAGTAAATACAAATAATGTAAAGCTGAAAACAACCATCGATGTTACCGTAAACGCGGCCTCAGGCGGAGACCCGGTCACAAAGGCAATCACCGGTTTCCTAATGGACTATACAACAAAAACGGTTCCCTATGGCACGGGCTTTGCCTCCTTAAACCTGCCGGATAAAATCAAAGCGGTTGGGGCTGAAATTTCAAATCTCTGGATTACCGTTACCGATTGGGTATGCAGCACATACAAACCAAATGTACCCGGCACATATACGTTGACGGCCGTTCTTGACAGCGGCTATGTCGACAGCGGTTATGTTCTGGGAGACGGAGTAAAAGCACCCGAAATCAAAGTAACAATAAAAGAAAAAAGCTCGAATAATAACAGCAGTTCCAGCAGCACGCCTTCGTCTTCAACGACAAATACCGAAAAAACGGAAACGAAGGTGGATACGTCGAGCAACACCGCCACCGTAACCACAAAGCCGGACAGCGTAAACACAAGCGGCAGCACAACCAATATTGAAGCTACGGTTCCGAGCGTTACCGTTGACAATACCCCAACCTCTACAAACGGAAGCATGGTAGACACATCAAAAAAAGCAACCGTTACGATTAACGTACCCACAGAGACAATCGTGCAGCAGCTGACAGCGAAAAAGGATGTTGACCTTACCGTCACCGTACCTTCCGGAGTGGCAAAAAATACGATTGAGGGTGTTGCGGTTACAATCAACGCAAGTAAGCAGATTCTTGAGGCGGCAAAACAAAGCCTGACGGATGTAACCATTAAAATCAAGGATGCCGATACGCAGCAGCTTGCCTACAGCTGGACGTTCAAGGGCGAAGATTTAGCGAAATCCACCGTTCCGGTGTCAGATGTAAATATCGCGATGAGCGTACATCTTACCACGGAGGTTCCAAAGGTCAATGTGATTACCCCCGCCAACAAGGGCTTGGTACTTTCCTTTGACCACAGCGGAGTGCTTCCGTCGGTAGCAAATGTGAAATTCTCCGCTAAGGAAAAAGGCTTTTTGCCCGGGCAAACGCTCTACTTCTATTTCTACAATCCAGTAACAAAACAAATGGAATCCTTGGGCAATGACGCGTACACAGTGGACGCGGACGGGAATGTGACCGTGCAAATCAGTCACTGCTCCGATTATGTGCTTTTGCCGAAGGCGGCGCGCACCATCACGCTGGACACCAGAACCTACACCATGAGACCGAAAAAGAGCTATGAAATCGGGGTAAGGCTGACCGGCGTTTCTAATCCGATCATCAAGGCATACTCCTCCACCAAGGGTGCTGCCAATGTAACCGTACTGACAAACGGGAATGTAAAAGCCACCGGTTTGAAGCCGGGCGTAACCTACATCATGATCGATGTGTACGATAACAAAAATAAATTCCTGACCCATGCGTCGGTAAGGCTGACTGTGCAGAACGGTGTGAAAGAAAACGGCAATTCCGCAAGGCAGCACGGATTATTCTAGGGCATGTACGCAGAGTGAATTGAATTTCGACTGCCCTTTTCAATGGATTGAAGCACCTCAATTGCAGGATAAACTGCGGTTGGGGTGTTTTTTTGTTGCTTGTTTTATTTAAATTGGCTTGAATTGCTATTTTTTATGGAAAAACAGACAAACTATCTGTGAAGAACTGCCGTTATACCGAAAGGATTTTTTGAATGAGGAGGAGCGTTCATTGCAAGCCTCGTTAAAAGCTATTATTTTTTCTATCCACTCATTACCGCTGCTGATTGTTTTATTAGTCGTGATTCCGCTATTCTGTTATATTTTATTAATGCTGTATTATCGGCTAAGTCATATCGGCAAGAACGTAAATTTTTCAGCCTGCTCTTCCGAAGAAGCGGATAAGCCGGGTCCGTGCGAATGGGAGAAGCAGATGCTGGAGCTTGCCGAAAGCCAAGGTCAGGTTAGCCTGACCGGATATAGCTTTGTTTTAAACGATTACAATCAGGCAGCCTATAAAGAACTTAATAAAATCAGAAACAGCATTTCCGCCGTGTCAGCCGATATGATTTCCCTGATTCCGGCGGCGCGCTGGCTTTTTGATAATTTTCAGATGCTGTACCGGGAAATAAAAAAAGTACGCTCCCTGGGAACAGGCTATGCCGTGCTGCCGATTCTGAAAGACAATGAATACCGCAACTTTCCCCGTATTTATATCGTAGCAAAAAAGATGGTGGCGCTTTCCGGCGGACACCTGAGTGAAGAGAATATTTCCGTCATGCTGAAGGCTTATCAGCAGAAAATATCGCTGACGGATAAGGAAATCTGGGTTTTGCCGGAAATGCTGGGATTTTGCCTGCTTGAGGAGATTATAACGACTGCGGATGAAATCCTGCATATCATTGATGTTAAGCAAAAGGCGGAAAAATTTCTGCGGAGCAAGCTGGCGGACAAGGGGTCTGCCGACCCATCCGCACTGCTCTGCAAGACAGAAGATCAATTAAGGCTGGACTGTTCGTTCCATGCCCATGTAATATACCTGTTGAAAAATATGTCCTTTGATGAGTCTTCTATTCAAAGCTATTTGGAATATCACTTTGCTTCTGCGGGAAGACCGGTGAAGGCTTCCACCGTTTTTTTGGAGGAAGGGAAAACGGAATCGTTTCTTGAGACAAAAATCCGGACTTTAATTGTCAGCCTGAGAGATATCAACGAAGTTGATGAGGAAAAATTTTTTGAGGAATATTCCTGTTTGGAGCAAATTTTATCGCAGGACCCGGACGGCGTTTACCCAAAGATGGATTTGGAATCCAGAGGGATGTACCGTGAAATTATTGTTAAGCTATCCCTCCGCTATCGGGTGATGGAGGAAAAGATAGCGAAGGACTGTCTCAGACTGGCGGTTGAGGGAAGAGAGGACATGCACTGTTCCCATCATGTGGGAACGTACCTTTTGGGCAAAGGGTATCCGATTCTGAAAGCTAAGGTGTTGGGTAAGCCGCTTCCCCAAAAGACACAGGAAGGCAGGAACGGAAAGGGATTCCTTTATTTTTTTACTCTGACCCTTCTTACCTTGGGGCTTAGTGTCTGCCTGTTTTATGCGTTTCAAATCCTCGGCGGGCTGTTAGGTATCGGCTTGCGGGCAGTCCTTCTTCTGGCGGCAATGCCGCTGCTGATGGGGGTTTCCGCAGAAATCACGAATTTTATTTTTACTAGGGGAATCATGGCTAAAAAGCTTCCCTCTTTAAATTATCTGGAGGAAATACCGCAGGAAGCAAGAACCTTTGTGGTCATGCCGGTTATTGTTTCCTCAAGGAAACAGGGTCTGGAGTACCTGGACCGTCTGCAAAAGCATTACCTGGCAAACCGGCAGCCGAACCTTTGCTTCGCGCTGCTTCTCGATTTCGAGGATTCGCCGGAGCAGTGCATGCCGAAGGACAAGGAGACAGAGCTTGCCCTTGCCGCGCGAATGCAGGAGCTGAATCAGCTCTATCCGTCCGAGCTTCAGCGGTTTTCCCTGTTCTTCCGCTGCCGCAAATGGAATCCGGGGGAGAACTGCTACATGGGGTGGGAGCGGAAAAGGGGAAAGCTGGAAGAGTTCAACCAGCTTTTAAACGGAGCAAAAACAGAGGATACCACCTTCTCCTCCATTTATTGTGATCAGGAGATTCTTACCACCTTCCGGTATGTGATTACACTCGATGCGGATACAAACCTGATTCGGGACAATGCCGCGAAGCTGGTCGGGCTGATTGACCATCCCTTAAATAAGCCGATTCTGGATTTTGCCAATCAGAAGGTCAAGGAAGGATATGTAATCATACAGCCCTCGGTCAGAAATCATATTGTGGATCAGAACGGCAGCAGGTTTACAAAAATCTTTGGAGGGGAATCGGGGCTTGCCCATTACGGAGCTGTAATATCAGATATCTATCAGGACATTTTCAACGAAGGAATCTATACCGGAAAAGGCATCTATGATGTAAAAGCGTTTCAGAAGGTACTTCAAAACAAGGTGCCTGAGAACCGGATTCTCAGCCATGACCTTTTTGAGAGCTGCTATGCGCGAACAGCCTTTTCCAGCTCAGCCAAAATTATGGATAACTTCCCGAACAGTGTTTTATCCTTTGCAAAAAGAGAACACCGATGGCTGCGCGGGGACTGGCAGCTGCTGCCCTGGCTGTTCACAAAGAAAACTGCCGACGGCAGAAGTCTTTGCGCTTTGTCAAAATGGAAAATATTCGACAATTTAAGAAGAAGCCTGGTCCCTTTAAGCAAGACCCTGTTTCTGCTGCTGAATTTGGCATGGATGCCGGAGGCCTATTACCTTTGGATTCCCCTTGTGTTTTTTAACGACCTGTTTTCTCTGCTGGTTATGCTGCTTTCAGTGGCAGTCCAGAAGATTATGCGGCCGAAGCTTGCCTTTGTCTATAAAAGCTTTTTTAAGGAAGCTTCCGTGATGCTTGAACGGGCATTGCTGGAGTTCACCATTGCTCCCTACCGTGCCTATATCGCGTCCGACGCAATTGTCAGAACGTTATACCGGCTTTTTATCAGCAAAAAAAATCTGCTTTGCTGGAATACGGCGGAATCGGTGGATGCCGCCGCCGTCAACACCGAAAAAGCTTATTTCCTTTCTATGTGGAGCTCTTTTCTTCCAGTATTTGTGCTTACCCTGATTTTGTATATGGGAAATTTAAACTTGAGAGGAATGGTTCTGACTGCGGCAATAATTGCCGATTGGAGCCTTGCTTTTGAAATTGCATACCGAATCAGCCGACCCGGGAACAAGTTCCGGCCGAGCAGTGAATTGCGGGGAAGGCGTATGCTCCTCGAAACAGCACGCAGAACATGGCTGTTTTTTAAAGAGTTTTCCACAAAAGAGAACAACTGGCTTTGCCCGGATAATTATCAGATCTCAACGGCTGAAAAAATCAGTAACAAAACATCTCCGACCAACATCGGGCTTCAGTTTCTGTCAATCCTGTCAGCCAGGGATTTCGGGTTCGAAACGTTGAGCTCCACGGTTGAAGCAGCGGAGAATCTGATGGAAACCGTCTGTAAAATGCCAAAATGGAAGGGGCATCTCTATAACTGGTATCATATTCAAACTTTGGAGGTGCTCAATCCCGCCTATATTTCAACCGTTGACAGCGGAAATTTTCTGGGGCATCTGGTCGTTCTGAAAAACGGTCTCATAGAGCAGATCGGTAAGCCGGTCTATCCGGATTCTTTTCTGCCTGAGCTTAGGCTGGCGGTTGCGTACAGCAACAGGGAAATTCGGAGAGAAACAGGCAATTCCGCTGAAAACAAACTCAAGCGCGAATATCAAAGCGTCGGGGAGCTGATTGAGGATTTAGCGGATATCTGGGAAAGCTTGAACGCAATGGCACTTAGACCATCCGCGAATTACCGCTGGACCAGATATTTGGTAAGCCTCATTGACAGTACGGTAAGTGAAGCTGCCGCCTTAAACCTGAAAAAAGAGAGCTTTTCTTCCAATCCTACGCTTTGCGGTTTAGCGGCGCAGGAGAATCAATTTGCCAAGGCAATGATCAACCGGATTCAGGAGCTTCGCAATACAATCGACGGTATTCTTGCGAATGCTGATTTCCACTTTTTATTTAACGAGAGGAGAATGCTGTTCCATATCGGATATCATGTTTCCTCACACCAGCTGGACGATGGCTGTTATGACCTGATGGCGTCGGAATCCGCGCTCACAAGCCTGCTCGCGATATCCATGGGGCAGGTGCCGTTAAAGCATTGGCACAAGCTGGGCAGACCCCTGACCATTGTAAAGGGCATTCCGTGCTTTGTTTCCTGGAGCGGCACGATGTTTGAATATCTGATGCCGAACCTTGTGTTCAAGGAATATGAAGGCTCCGTTTACGCGCAGACCTCGCGTGCGGCGGTGCTGCAACAGATAAGGTATGCACAGGATTCTGAAATACCCTGGGGGATATCGGAATCCCAGTATTACCGCTTTGACCTAAACTCAAATTATCAATACAAAGCGTTCGGTGTTCCCAAGATAAGACTCCAGCCGGTTCGCAGAAATTCTTTGGTGGTTGCTCCCTATGCAACGATGCTGGCGCTGGATATCGCGGGAGAGGAATGCATAAAAAACCTAAGGCGGCTCAAGGAGCTCGGCGCCTTCGGCGCGTTCGGGTTCTATGAGTCCGTTGACTTTAACCTGCCGAATTCCGTGGAGCTCACGCCTTATTGTATTGTAAAATCCTTTATGGCACATCATCAGGGGATGATTCTGGCGGCCATTGATAATTATCTGAACGGGGGAATTCTTCGGGAAAGATTTCACGCAGAAATGATGGTAAGAGCCGCAGAGGTTCTGTTGGAGGAAAAGCGCCAATCCTATTTAATCTCTATCGCCAGACGGGGGTATACGATAAAAATCGGGAATCCCCTGTTTAAGGAAGACAGCAACAACGACCGGTATGTCAACAGCACCGGCGTAAATCCGCCGGTTGTCAATTATTTATCGAACGGAAAATATTCACTGATGATTACTTCGGATGGGGATGGCTTCAGCAAATATGAGGATCGGATGCTTTACCGCTGGCGGTCGGATATTTACGCGAATACAGGCAACTATATCTATATTAAGGATTTAAAACAGGGTAAGCTCTGGAGCACATCCTATCATCCCGTCAGAATGGAGCCGGACGATTATCAGGTCGTTTTCTGTCCGCACCAGGCGCAGTTCAAACGCAGGCAGGGAGATGTTTCGTCAGACATGGTCGTCAGTCTGGACGCCGACCATGATTTTGAGATACGCAAGGTCACATTCACCAATCACGGAAATACGGAAAAGCTGCTGGAGGTGACCAGCTATCTGGAGGTGGTGGATGATACCTACGCGGCCGAGCTGAGTCACCCCGCGTTTAATAAGCTCTTTCTGGAAAGCGAATATTTACAGGAGCACGAAATCTTCCTTACAAAAAGAAGAAGAAAGACGCAGGAGGATAACCCCTATGTGATGCATATGGTAAGAACCGGGGCGAAGCTGTGCAAAAAAATAGAATATGAAAATGACAGAAAACGCTTTATCGGAAGAAACAATACGCTGGAAAACCCTGATGCTGTCGTGCATAGTAACGCTTTTTTCAGCGACGCGGGCTTTTGTAATGATCCGATTATGAGCCTGCGGGTACAGCTTTGCATCGGAGCGGGAGAAACCGCCTGCGTTTCTTTCATCACCGGAGTTTGCGGCAGTAAGCAGGAAGCAATAAAGATAGCGGGAGAATTCGATGTAAGCTACCGGATTGACGATATTCTGGAGAAATTCAGGCTCCAAAAGGCCCTCGAGTTAAAATATCTTGAGATTACCAGAACCCAGCTGAATGCGTTTCAGGATTTGATCAGCCCGGTCTTCTATTCCGCCGCCGCTTACCGGGGATCGCATGAAAATATACGGCGGAACTTTTTGAACCAAAGCTTCCTGTGGAAATTCGGGATATCCGGAGACAATCCCATTCTGCTTTTCATGGTTCGCTCCATCGAAGAGGAAAGAATGGTGAAGGATGTTTTAAAGGCTTACGAATACCTGAAGCTTAACCGGATTATGGTGGATTTGGTCATCCTGATTGATTCAAAGCACGGCTACCTTCAGGAGGTGGATGAATTAATCAACGATATGACAAGCTCTCTTCGAATTTACGATTCCGGAAACGGGAAGCCGAGTTTTTTCACCCTGCATACGTATGAGATGAGACCGGCGGAGCTTGATTTATTGTATACGGCGGCGCGCGTTGTGTTTTCTGAAAAAACGGGAATTTATTTTAACAGTGCAAAAGAGGACCCATACGAGCTGCTTGAGAAATATTAGCCTTTAAGGAGGAAGGGGATTTGGACACGGCATATGCGCCAACAGCACAGGAGAATGAAACGGAACATTTTGAATTTTTAAACGGCTTCGGGGCATTTGCCTGTGGGGGCAGAGAATATGAAATTTTGCTGGAGGGTGACAACCGCCCTCCGGCGCCCTGGATTAATGTCGTCTCAAACAAGGGCTTTGGTTTTCAGATATCGGAGTCGGGCGCGGGCTTTACCTGGAGTGTCAACAGCAGGGAAAACAAGCTCACGCCCTGGTCCAATGACCCGGTAAGCGACGGTGCCTCCGAGGCAATTTATATTCTGGATGAAACAACCGGGGAGGTAATCACTCCTATGTCCCTAGGAAGGTCCGACCGGGGCGTTTACCGGGTAAGGCATGGCTTCGGATACAGCAGATTCCTTCATGCGGAAGCCCTCATTGATCAGGAGCTGACTGTTTTTACTCCGCTGGAGGAGCCCTTAAAGCTGTGGAGCCTTACGCTGACGAACCGTTCGGATAAAGTAAAATATTTGAGCCTGACCTATTATGTGGAATGGGTTATGGGCACACACAGAGAGCACACCGGCCCCTATATGCTGACTTCCTATGATAATGAGCACGAATGCTTATACGCGAAGAACAGCTATACCATGAATTTTCAAAATGCCTGTTCCTACCTGTTTTCCAGTGAGCCGGTTGCCGGCTATACCGGAGACAGGCAGGAGTTTCTGGGGAAGGGCGGCATCCGGGAGCCGTGGGGCGCTCAGGTTAAGCTGTCCTGCAACACGGGAGTGTGCTATGACCCCTGCGGAGCGATACAGGTGTCCGTTACAATTCAGCCGGGGGCGGATAAGACGGTACTGTTCGGGCTGGGGCAGAGCAGCAGTCTGCAAGAGATGTACAAAATCAGAAATAAGTACAGGGATATCGCTGCCGCAGAAAAAGAGCTTGGCAGAGTGAGAACCTATTGGGACGGATTATTGGGGACGGTTCAGGTAAAAACGAAGGATCGCGCGGTCGATATTCTGGTAAACGGATGGCTGCTCTATCAAACGGTGTCCTGTCGTATTCAGGCGAGAGCGGGTTTTTATCAGTGCGGAGGAGCCTATGGATATCGGGATCAGCTTCAGGATGCCCTTGCGCTTCTTTTTGCGGATTCCGGCATTCTGCGCGGTCAAATTCTCATTGCCTGTAGCAGGCAGTTTGAAGAAGGGGATGTCCAGCATTGGTGGCATCCTCCGATGGGAATCGGCGTAAGAACGAGAATTTCCGATGATTTGCTGTGGCTGCCCTACTGCACCGCCGCTTATATCCGAAGCACCGGGGATATTTCAATTTTAAAGGAGCCGTCGCCTTACATCAAAGGTCCGGTGCTCCGGGAGGGGCAGCAGGATGTGATGTTTACCCCGGAAATATCCGAGCGTTCCGAAAGCGTCTATGAGCATTGCAAAAGGGCGATTGACCGAACCTGCTTCGGGGAGCACGGACTTCCTCTCATGGGGGGAGGGGATTGGAACGACGGAATGAATGAGGTAGGCGCAAAGGGGAAGGGCGAAAGTGTCTGGCTGGCCTGGTTTTTATATACCGTACTGGGTGACTTCATCCCCCTGTGCAATCAGGAGGGCGACAGTGCGTACGGTTTGGAGCTGAGCCGTAAACGGGAAGCCTTGCTTCAAAGTGTTGAAAAACATGCCTGGGACGGAGAGTGGTATCTTCGGGCCTTTTACGACGACGGCTCGAAGCTCGGTTCAAAGGAAAACGAGGAATGCAGAATCGATTCCATCAGCCAGTCCTGGAGCGTGATATCATCGGGCGCGGAAAAGGAACGGGCAAAAGCGGCAATGCAATCGGCAAGGCGTTACCTTGTCAGGGAGGAGGATGCACTTTCTCTGCTCTTGGCTCCACCCTTCAATAAAACAAATAAAAATCCGGGATATATCAAAAATTATCTTCCGGGTATTCGCGAAAACGGAGGACAGTACACCCATGCGGCGGTATGGCTGGCAATCGCCGCATCAATGCTGCGTGACTACGGCATGGCGCAAATCCTGTTTACCATGCTTAACCCGATTTATATAACGCAAAACAGAAAGGATGCACTCCGGTACGAGAAGGAGCCGTATGTGATGACAGCGGATGTATCCCTCAGCCCGCCATACACCGGAAGAGGCGGATGGAGCTGGTATACCGGCTCCGCAGGCTGGATGTATCAGGGACTGTTGAACTGGTTTCTGGGCTTTCGAAAGGAGGGGAACGAGCTGGTAATCGATCCCGCAACACCTGCCGGCTTTGGGGATTTTTCCATTGAATATCAGTTTGGAGGGTCTCTCTATGAAGTCAGGATTGAAAGCAGAAGCAAGGGGTTGCTTACGACGGAAGCAATCACTGTAGACGGCAGAGTGATTCAGGGCAACCGGGTGTTGCTGGAGGATGACGGAAATAAGCATCTGATTGTGGTGTAGCTTCCTGCCCTGTAAATAAATCCAAACAAAATAGCATTCACAGGCGCGCCGTCTGCAAAACAGTGATAGTCAATTGACTCCAAAACCACCCGGTCTTTGCGGTCTGTTTTCCGTGCTGCTGCGTTGCTCGCCAGGTGCCATCAAACGAAAGACCCATTTATAATGAAAAGTCTGCACCCTTATCAGCAATAGAGGGTGCAGACTTTGTTTTAAAGATGAATCAACAGGATTCCGTGTTGATTCTATTCGAAATGCGGCGGAGAGAACCGTTGGCACGGCTTTCCTTATTGTTACCCGAACAGCTGTGAACTCAGCGGGATTCCAATTACCACGACGATCAGGTAAGCGAGCAGCATCATGACTGCGGAATACCGAAGAATCGAACGGGTCGTGATCCACTTCCGGTTGCCATAGATGATTGCGGCAGTGGGCGAGCCGGAGGGAAGCATAAAGTCAAGTAGATTTAAAAAGATCATAGAGGGCATAATAACGAGAATGTCAACGCCGATCTGCTTCCCAAAGTTATAGGCGATAGGGATAAAAATGACCGCAACGACCGGATTACTAAGAAAGTTGGTAGCAATCAGAACCAGAAGCAGCATGGAAGCCTGAAAAACAAACGGCGTCATGCCAGAGAACACCACAGATAGCTTGCCGATGAGGAATTTGCTGATTCCTGTTTCCGGGCTGGTAAGGGCAGTGGAAATGCACAGTGCTGTACTGAACATAAAAAGCATGCCCCACATTAACCCCTTGGAGGCGATGGCGTCGATTGAAAAAATCTGCTTCCCGTCTTTTCTGAATACAAGACACGCTCCGACTACAGCGGCAACGATTCCCGTATTCCCG
>JAEZWL010000197.1 GCA_023420245.1 Bacillota bacterium
ATGAAGATGTGTTAGATACATGGTTCTCTTCTGGTTTATGGCCGTTTTCACCAATGGGCTGGCCAGATGTAAGTAGCGAAGAATACAAACGTTATTACCCAACGAATACATTAGTAACAGGCTATGATATTATTTTCTTCTGGGTTTCGCGTATGATCTTTTCAGCAATTGAACATACCGGTGAGGTTCCGTTCAATACCGTTCTGATTCACGGATTGATGCGTGATTCGCAGGGAAGAAAAATGAGTAAGTCCCTCGGCAACGGAATCGACCCGCTGGAAATCGTTGGTCAATACGGTGCCGACGCACTCCGGTTTATGCTTGCAACGGGCAACAGCCCCGGAAATGATATGCGCTTCTCCAGTGAAAAGGTGGAAGCGAGCCGCAATTTTGCCAATAAAATTTGGAACGCGTCCCGTTTTATCCTGATGAATACCGACGGGCACGACGTGAAAAACGAATTGCCCTCCAAGCTGGAGCTGGAGGATAAATGGATTGTGGATTCCTTTAACCGTGTGGCAAAGGAAATCACTGAAAATCTGGAGCATTTCGAGCTCGGTATCGCGGTACAGAAGCTCTATGACTTCCTTTGGGACGAATTCTGCGACTGGTACATTGAAATCGCAAAAATCCGTCTTAACTCCGAAAACGAGGCGACCGCGCAGAGCGTCCGTCAGGTGCTTGTCTGGGTAATGTCCGGCACCTTAAAGCTGCTGCATCCGTTTATGCCGTTTATCACCGAGGAAATCTGGCAGTCACTCCCCCACGAGGGCGAAGCCATTATGATTTCGAAGTGGCCGGAATATGACGAAAAGCTCAGCTTCCCGCAGGCTTCTCTGGAAATGCGCCGGATTATGGATGCGATTCGCGCAATCCGCATTCGCCGTTCCGAGATGAATGTACCGCCGTCGCGCAAAACGCATCTCTACGTTGCAACGTCCGCTCAGGAGACCTTCCGCGAGGGTTCCGCTATCATCGCAAAGCTGGCGTATGCCAGCGATGTGGAAATCGGAAAAGAATACAGCATTGAAGGCGCGGTCACCATTGTTACCGCGGATGCCCGCGTTTCTATCCCGATGGATGAGCTGGTGGATAAGAAAACGGAGTTGGAGCGCCTAACCAGGGAATTGGAGTCCGCAAAGAAGCAGTACGAAAATACGCAGGCGAAGCTGACCAATGAGACCTTTCTGTCAAAGGCTCCCGCGAATGTCGTAGAGGGCGTAAAGCAGAACGCCGCGAAGCTTGGTGAGCATATCGCGCTGATTGAGTCCAGTATTCAGTCTCTAAAATAATAGTACTATGGGGCGGACGGTTTCGTTCGCCCTTTCAAATTCCAAAAAGAAGGGTATCGGAATGACTTACGAAGAAGCACAAACGAAAATAACATCTTTGCTGCGTTTTGGCAGTAAGCCCGGTCTTGAGCGGATAGAAAAACTGCTCGGCCTTTTGGGCAATCCTCAGGACAAATTAAAATTTATCCATGTTGCCGGAACAAACGGAAAAGGTTCCACCTGCGCGCTAATTTCTTCCGTTCTGCGCAAATCCGGCTATCGGACCGGTCTGTTCATTTCGCCCTATGTTACGGATTTCTGTGAACGGATGCAGATTAACGGAGAAATGATTTCGCAGGATGAGGTAGCGGAGCTCGTGGAAAAAATATTTCCGGTTGTCGAACAAATGGAGCAGAACGGGGATATCATTACTGAATTTGAATTCATCATGGCTATCGCGATGCTTTGGTTCGTTCAGAACAAATGTGACATTGTCGTGCTGGAGGTCGGTCTCGGAGGACGCCTCGACGCAACCAATGTAATCAAGACCCCTTTGGTCTCTGTCATTACAGCTATATCGCTTGACCATACGGAGATTCTTGGGGAAACTGTGGAGCAGATTGCGCGCGAAAAATGCGGCATCATCAAAGAAAACGGAATAACGGTCTGTTACCCGGAACAGCCGCCGCAGGCTTACGAAATTATCCGGGATACTGCCGCGCAGCGGAAAAACCGGTTTGTCCGCACGCACATGAATAGTGTGGAGGTTCTTTCCTCCAATATCACCGGAACCGGGTTGGATTACCGGGGACTTCTGGTGCAGCTGCCTTTTATCGGGGCGCATCAGATCAAAAACGCGGTTACCGCTCTGGCGGTAATTGAAGTGCTTCAGGGGCTGGGCTACCGCATTGCCGACCACAGCATTGAGGCTGGTTTTTGCTGTGCCAGCTTTCCGGCACGGTTGGAGGTGCTCTCCCGTTCGCCGCTTGTGGTGCTCGACGGCGCCCATAACCCGGAGGGAATCGTGGCGCTCGCGGACGCGGTGCAAAAATATTTCGGCGATAAAAGGATCATTGCAATTATGGGAATGCTGGCGGATAAAGATGTAACCGCCTCCATAAATGTTTTGGAGGGTCTTTTTTCCAAGGTGATTACGCTTGCGCCGAAGAACCCAAGGGCAATGAGTGCGGAAAAGCTGGCGGCCTTGTGGTGGAACCGCAGCACTGCGGCGGAGCCGGCGAAAAATATCGACGCAGCGCTGCAAAAAGCGTTGAATTCCGCCGGCGGGGATGGCGCGGTACTGATTTTCGGTTCCCTCTATCTTGCCGGGGAAATCCGGCCCCACGCCATTCAGCTGCTGCAGTCAAGATAAAAACTCTATCAGGGAAATTTGCATATTGCATAAATATAACAGAAGCCGCATCAGATGACCGCTTACCGGTTATTTGATGCGGCTTTTTGCCGCGCAAAATTTGCAGCTTAATCAGAGAAAACAAGTCCATCACCCGCAACGTCTGCGCGGCATAAGATATCAGGACATAGATTTCCTGTTTTTATTGGAGGTATATTATGAGAGGTATTGATGTCAGCAAACACAATAACAAGGGAAACCCGATTGACTGGGGCAGGGTGGACGCTTCCGGAATCGATTTTGCGCTCATTCGCGCGGGATACGGCAATGACATCACCCAGAAGGATCCGAAATTTGACGAAAATGTGCAGGGCGCGCTGGCGAATAAGCTTCATGTCGGGGCGTACTGGTTCAGCTATGCTGTTTCCATTGATGATGTTTTAAAGGAAGCGGAGGTATTCAAAAAAGTATTAACCCCGTACAAAGGCAGAATCGACTTTCCGGTCGCTTTCGATTATGAGTATGAATCCATTGCCTATGCGCAAAAGCAGGGAATTAACCCGTCGAACCTACTAATTGACAGCATGGCCCGCGCATTTATGGAAGGCATGAAGGCTGACGGCTGGTTCGTCAATATCTATACCAATATTGATTTTATCAAAACAGGACGCTTTACTGCGGATACCATCACGAAATATGATCTATGGCTTGCGGATTACAGCGGAGCCCCGGATTATCCATGCGGAATTCAGCAAACCGGAAGCACCGGAACGGTTCCGGGTATTGAAGGCAATGTGGATATGGACTCCGCCTACAAGGATTACCCAACAATCATTCGCGCCGGCGGATACAACGGCTTTGCAAAACCGCAGGCTGTTGATTTCAAAAGCGATACCACCACCGATATCTCTCTTGCGCTTGGGCAGTTTTATCAGCTCAAGGTAACTTCCGATAACGCCCCTGCGGTAACGGTTGGCACAGAGGGCGTCGCGGTCGCGCTTCCTCGTTACCGGGAGGGAAAGGACAGCTATTTCTATTTCGTCGGAATCGGCAAGGCGGGCACCTCTGCCGGCGTGTATGTTAACGGCGTGAAGCAGTTTGTCATTTATGCTGTGTAATGGCGGCGATACTATGAAATTGACTATCAATTAAAAGAATATCGCCGCTTTATCATTCATTTCAAAAGCGGCGACATTTTTCATGATAATTTTTATATTTAAATTGGTAAAATAGATTATATCAGTTCAGGCGGACAAGCTGCTGCGGAAATTTCCTGAAACAGGAAATTATTTTAGTTGGATGTATAAAAAGATGTTAGAAAGCCAATACTACTTAGATTACATAATTTGGAGGGTGAGACATGAGTGTCAGACTTATTTTAAAGGGTGCGGAACTGACAGCGGTCTTAAGCGGCGAAATTGATCACCACTCAGCCCGAGAAATTCGGGAGGCAATCGACGAGGCCGCTTCAAAAGTAAAGCCAAAGCAGTTATCGCTTGATTTTTCAGCGGTACAGTTTATGGACAGCTCCGGGGTGGGGCTGATTATGGGGCGATGTAAGCTGGTACAGCTTTGGGGAGGCAGGGTTAAGATCGTCAATATGACTCCAAAAATCGAAAAACTTGTATCTCTCGCCGGGTTAAACCAGCTTTGCACAGTTGTTAAGGGGGTAATAGACAGTGAAGCCGTTGAATGAAATGACCGTATCTTTTTTAAGCTGTTCTTCCAATGAAGCCTTCGGCAGAGCTTCGGTGGCCGCGTTTGTCGCGCAGCTCGACCCGACCATTGAGGAACTAAGCGACATCAAAACCGCGGTTTCGGAAGCGGTTACAAATTGTATTGTACACGCCTACCGCAATACAATCGGAATTGTATACATAAACTGCAAGCTGTACGACACGGGGAAGATCCTGATTAAAATACGCGACAGAGGCTGTGGGATTGAAGATATTTCACAGGCGATGCAGCCGCTGTTTAGCACGGCGGGCGAGGAGCGTGCCGGTCTGGGTTTTGCGGTTATGGAGAGCTTCATGGATGACCTGAAGGTCTCCTCCAGGGTGGGACGGGGAACGAGTGTTACGATGAGCAAAACCATTGAGCGCCGTCCGGTTACTACGACTAAAGGAAAAACGGCAGAGTAGCGATGGATAGAAATCAAGTAATCAGTGACAATATCGGATTGGTTCATGCATGTGCCAGACGGTTCAAGGGCCGCGGTATGGAATATGATGATTTGTTTCAAGCCGGATGCCTCGGTCTTGTAAAGGCGGTTGATCACTTTGATTACGGCCGCGGCGTTCAGTTTTCCACCTATGCCGTGCCGGTAATTCTCGGTGAAATCAAGCGTCTTTTCCGGGACGGCGGAGCAGTTAAGGTGGGAAGAAGCTTAAAGGAGCTCGCGATGCGCGCCGCACGCGAGTCTGCTCAGTTTGCGGAAAAAGAGGGCAGGAACCCGTCGATCGGCGAACTGGCCGAGATCCTACAGGTTGAGCCCGAAGAAGCAGCGCAGGCGCTCGGTGCCTCGCAGCTTCCGATCTCGCTGACCGCCTCGCAGGAGGACGGGGGAGGTCAGATTGATGTCAGCGTAGAGCCGGCCGATGACAAAATTGCGGAGCTGCTTTCCTTGAAACAGGTCATGACGGAGCTGGAGCCGAAGGATCGGAGTATTATTTTCTTTCGCTATTTCAAAAGCCGGACCCAAACACAGACCGCAATGGCGCTTGGCATGACGCAGGTTCAGGTTTCCCGCCGTGAAAAAGTAATATTAAGGCAGCTTAGGGCGAAGCTGTCGGGATAAATATCTTCGCAAATACAAGGATGCTTTTCAAGACTAAAAACGGACAGTAAAAACACCCCCAATCGTAGGATAATAAAGCTACGATTGGGGGCATTATCATGTCAGGGAGAAAAGGAATGAAGCAATTTGGTAAACATATAGTCGATTGCTATATTATTGCAAAATGAATTTGCAATAGCACAACACAACAGCTTTAATAACAAGAGAATGCGCCTTAAAACGGTTTTTCAAGCCCGTTTAAGACGCATTTTTCGTGCGTTATTTTAGGGAAGTGCCTTTGCAGCAGCTCTTTTTTATTCTGTCAGTTCCTTTAAATCGTACGGCGTTTGCTGATATACATAATAATTCAGCCAGTTGCTGAAAAGCAGATTTGCGTGGCTGCGCCAGACAAAGGGCGGTTCTTTTGATACGTCGTCGTTCGGGAAATAATTCTGCGGGATTAACGGATGGATTCCTTTTTTTACATCACGGAAGTATTCGTTTGCCAGCGTGTTGCGGTCATATTCCAAGTGCCCGGTGATAAAAAACTGTCTTCCGCTTTTCCTTGCGATCATATGTACACCGGCAGCATTAGAAGTCGTTAACACAACCAGATCATCATGCTTTTTGATATCTTCAAGGCGGATCTCGGTGTAGCGCGAATGCGGAGCAAAAAAGTCATCGTCAAAGCCCCGGACAAGGGGATGCCGGTGCTCTGCTACCTTATGATGAAAGATACCGGAAAGCTTATGCTCCAGATCGTACTTTGGAATACCGTAATGATAGTAAAGTCCGGCTTGCGCCCCCCAGCAGATATGCATGGTGGAATATACATTCTTTCGGCTCCAGTCCATAATTTCACAAAGCTCATCCCAATAGTCAACTTCCTCAAACGGAAGCTTTTCAACCGGTGCACCGGTTATGAGCATTCCGTCGAATTTTTCATTTTTTATTTCACCAAATGTTTTATAGAATGTATTTAAATGGGTATACGAAGTGTTTTTCGAAATATGAGTCGCCATCTGCATCAGCTCCACGTCTACCTGGAGCGGGGTGTTGCTCAGAAGCCGGAGCAGCTGCGTTTCGGTTTCTATCTTAGTCGGCATTAAATTGAGAATCACAATCTTCAGCGGGCGGATATCCTGAGACATGGCACGCTGATGTGTCATCACAAAGATATTTTCAGATTCCAGAACCTCAATTGCCGGGAGACTTTCTTGAATTTTGATCGGCACTTCAATTCCTCCTAATTCGTTCTAGGATATAGTTATTATAGCAAACAACCTTTGATTCTTCAACAAAATAGGGAAATAACATGAATTCAGGAAAAAATCCAAAAAAAGGGTTGACTTCACACGCTGTATTTGATATTATAGTCAAGCCGTCGAAAAACGGAGTGAAAAAAGTCTTGACAGGCCGGGAACGGTGTGATAAGATGATAAGCACTGTCGTAGAGCGGAACAGAAAAAATGCTTGACACATGAAACAAATTATGTTAATATGAAAAGCGTTCTCCTGTCCATAACGACGGAGTCCAGGACCTTGAAAATTAAACAACGAAAAGAATTAAGGAACCCGTAATTAAAGAGAGTATCAAAGTACTTTCGGACAAAGTTGGTTGTCACTTGAAAAGACAACAAAATACACGTTAGTGTATCGTA
>JAEZWL010000012.1 GCA_023420245.1 Bacillota bacterium
GATTAATTTGAAATCTACTGGAATCGTGCGAAAAGTTGACGAATTAGGACGCATTGTATTACCAAAAGAGTTAAGAATGACTCTAAACATAAACGAAAAAGATCCGCTAGAGATCTTTGTTGACGACGACGGAAGAATCGTACTGAAAAAGTATGAACCGGCATGTATTTTTTGCAATGGCATGGATGATGTTACAACTTTTAAAACTCACAGTGTATGCCGCGAATGTATGAAAAAACTCGCCGCAAGACTGGAAGAATAACTTGAAAAATTACAGGCGCCGTTCTTTTTGAGAACGACGCCGTTTTTTCTTCTCCGCTTAGTCATTTACCGGGATAGTTTTGGTATTAATTGACTCTAACGAAAATTTTACAAATTCCGCTTGCTTCAAACCGTAAAAAGCGTTACTATGAAAATACGATTGAAATTAATTCGGAGATGAATAAAATACATGGCATTAAAAGCACGTGATGAACAATACTTCAAAAGCTGTGCCGCAGAAATATTGCAAAGCAAAGAAGTTCAATCTATGAGCGCGTTTATCCAGCACGCAAACGTTTCCTGTTTAGAGCACAGTGTATCCGTCGCCTATTACAGCTATCGGCTCTGCCGCAAGCTCCGCCTTCAGGTGGATTGCAGAAGCCTTATCCGGGGCGCGCTGCTACACGACTTTTTCCTTTACGACTGGCATTTAAAAAGCGACCGCAAGGGTCTGCACGGTTTCACGCACCCGAAAACCGCTCTTGAAAACGCGCAGGAGCATTTCACGCTGAACGATAAGGAAAAGGATATTATTGTAAAGCATATGTGGCCCCTTACGCTAAGGCCCCCAAAGTATAAGGAAGCCCTGATCGTCAGCCTTTCCGATAAATTCTGCTCCACGATCGAGACACTCCGGCTTTACCCGAACCTAATTTCACGATAAAAGGAAACGGAGAATTTAACATGAACTTTCAATATTATATTCCTACCCGGATTCTGTTCGGAAAGGGACAGCTTTCCAATTTGCACCGTGAGGCACTGCCCGGAAAAAAGGCTTTCATCGTTACCTCTTCGGGCAGCTCCGTAAAGCGTTACGGATACCTTGACCGCGTGCAAAAGGAGCTGGAGCAGGCCGGCGTCTCCTATGTGCTGTTTGATAAAATCCTCCCCAACCCCATAAAATCCCATGTTATGGAAGGCGCGGAAATCGCCAGAAAAAACAACTGTGATTTTGTAATCGGACTAGGCGGCGGCAGCAGCATTGACTCTGCCAAGGCCATCGCGGTTATGGCAAGAAACGAGGGGGATTACTGGGATTATGTGTCGGGCGGTACCGGCAAGGGGCAGCCTGTGCCAAACGACCCGCTGCCGGTTGTGGCAATCACCACAACGGCGGGAACCGGTACGGAGGCAGACCCCTGGACGGTAACAACAAAGGAGGACACCAACGAAAAGATCGGATTCGGCTACGCGAAAACCTTCCCCGTGCTTTCCGTCGTAGACCCCGACCTGATGATGACCGTCCCTTCTGATCTGACCGCATACCAGGGCTTCGACGCTCTTTTCCACAGCACCGAGGGCTACCTGAATATAACCGCCAACACGATGAGCGATCTGTACGCGCTGAAAAGCATCGAGCTGCTCGGCAAAAGCCTGCCGACTGCGGTAAACAGCGGCGGTAACGAAGAAGCAAGAAGCGACGTCGCGCTTGCCAATACCCTTGCCGGCATGGTGGAATCCACTTCCGGCTGCATCTCAGAGCATTCCATTGAACACGCGCTGAGCGCCTACCATCACAACCTGCCGCACGGAGCGGGATTGATTATGATCAGCCGCGCGTACTACACCGTTCTTGCAAACAGCGGAAAATGCGATGACCGCATGATTGACATGGCAAAAGCGCTCGGATATAAGGACGCCGCCAAAGCGATGGATTTTGTCACCGCGCTTGCCAGCCTGCAAAAGCAATGCGGCGTGGATCAGCTGAAGATGAGCGATTATGGATTAAAGAAAGCGGATATCCCGAAATACGCGGCAAACGCGCGTTCCACAATGGGCGGATTGTTCTCGGTTGACCCCATTTCCCTTACCGACGAGGATGTTGTATCCATACTGGAGAAATCCTATCAATAATGATAAACCCTTCAAAAATGGCAGAAGCCGAAAATCGGCTTCTGCCATTTTTCTTTTTGTATAGAATCAAAGGAGCCTGGTCTGGTTAATAATTAACTCAAACTGCAAGCCGAGAAAAACAGCGGCCTGGCGGCAGAGTACCATACGGGTCATAAAAATTTCGAAATATTCCATCACCGGGCATATCTTTGTATCAATCGTGATATCAAGCGTAACCGTTTTGCGTTCCGCGTTGATTTCGGTAGTGGAACGCTCCACCGCATAATTGACCCTGTCATGAATATCCGCGTTTACCCTTTCCTTATCGCGCACACGGGTCCGGCGCACATCGCCTTTATCCGAGAGAATCAGCGCGGCTGCAATCGGATTCACCGCTGCCGCCGTACCTTCGTCGTGGTTGCCGATTGCCGCAACAATCAATGCGACCTCCTGAGGCGGCATACTCAGCCGGTTCAAAATCTGAAACGCCATCAGCGCCCCGCTCTGCGCGTGAGCCACACGGTTCACCACATTCCCGATATCGTGCATGTAGCCGGCAATCGCGGCAAGCTCGCACATCCGATCGTCAAAATTAAGACTGCGCAGGATATAGCTGGCATAATTGGAGGAACGCTTCGCGTGGGCAAAGCCGTGCTCCGTGAAGCCGATGACACCCAGATTTTCGTTCCCGTTGTTGATATAGGCACTGATCTCCTCGTTTTTTAAAATATCCTCTATGGTTACATGCTTGTATTTTTCCATATCATTCCCCCGTTTTAAGGGCAGCCCCGAAAGCCGCCCGATTCAATCCGTCAGCATATGATACATGGCTTCGAGGCAAACCTGCGCGTGTAACATAAAACGGTTAATGTCGATGTTCTCATTGGAGTTGTGCAGCCTGCGGTCAGGCTCATTCGGAAAGAACGGACCGAACGCCACTGCGCGCCCCCCGAAGGCACGCGCATAGGTTCCCCCGCCGGTTGCGTAGAGGGCAGCTTCCTCGGCGGTTACGGCTTGATAGGATTCTTTCAGCATTGTCAGAAACGGGCTGCTTTCCGGAAGATACAGCGGTTTTGTATCGGCGTTTAGCGTGATATCAAGCCCATACTCCTCTGCGCTTGCGGAAATCGCCGCCAGTATTTCTTCCCCACCGGAAGTGACCGGGTAACGGATGTCGATTCCGGCGGAGGCGTTATCTGCGCAAAGATTTACTAAACCAAGGTTCAGCGTCAGAGGTCCGGACGGTTCGTCGCTCTGCTCAATCCCCATGGATTCTCCGTACAGCTCCGTCCCCACCCGTTCACTTAGAAAGCGGATAAGGCTCCCCAGCTCTTCGGGCGCAAAAACCTCCGATAATAATTTTATAAGATATGCGGCGGCATTAAAGCCCTCCTGCGGCTGCATAGCGTGAGAAGCTTTGCCCAGCGAGGTAATGCGCGCACCGTCCGTTGTTTTCTCGAATTCAAAATTGCCTTCCGTCTTTTCTGCCGCTCGCTCCAGCTGTTGGTACACCTCATCCGAACAGCAAAGCACCGCTGCCGCCTTGGACGGCACGGCGTTTACGACCGTACCGGAGATAAATTCACGAATTACGCTCGAATCATTACGTGCTGTCAGGCTCAGGCGTATAATCCCCTTTTCCCGGTTACAGATTCCGTATTCCGAGTCGGGAGTAAAAGCCATCATGGGCATCTGCTCAGATTTCAGGTACATTTCCAGGTCATTGCTGCCCGTTTCCTCGCCTGCGCCGAAAATAACACGCAGGCGGCGCTTTCCCGTTATGTTCTCGTCCTTCAACGCTTTCAGGCAGTACAGGGCCACTACGGCGGCACCCTTATCATCCGCCGTACCCCGACCAAAGTACAAATCGCCTTTTCTCGTCAGCATAAAGGGGTCAGTCTCCCAGCCCTCTCCTGCCGGAACAACATCAACATGGGCAACTACGGCAGCTACCTCGGCGCCTTCGCCATACTCCGCGTGTCCGGCATAATTTCCGATATTTTTGGTTGTGAGGCCCATGCGGTCCGCCATATTTAGGATGCTGTTCAGCGCCCTGGCGGGTCCTTCTCCGAACGGCTTGCCTTTTGTCTCCGCGCTGCGTACCGACTCAATGGCGATTAGCTCCGCTAAATCCTTAATTATACCGGATTGATAAGCAATTATCTTATTCCCAAAAATCATTCATCACACCTCTTTCAATTATATTATTATAACACAAATGACAATATTTACATATTATAGTCGATTGCTTTAAAAACTGCTAAGGATTTGCGCGTATATTTTTCGTGACGCAAGGCGAACGACGAAGCCAGGCTGGCGCCTGGCGAGGAGGGTAGCGCTGCTTTTCCCATTGGCGTTCATAACTTTTACCTGATATGCTTTTGATTTCCTAAATATTGATAGGCTTCTTCTAATTTTAAGAACAAGAATGATATATCTTTTTCGCCAAGCGATTTCGGTATCAATCCTTCTAGCTGCGAAAGTGTGAAAATCAAACACCTCTGAATAAATTGTTCCGCCCTGCAAACAATTCAAATGGGAATAAAAGTGGGGTGAAATAATGAAAAAATATACTTTTCTGTTTTTGACGGGCAGTACAATTTATCCTGCGCTGGAAATTGCCTGCCGCGGTCGCAGCGATATTTCCATGGCCGCCGCGGGCGGAATCTGCCTCTGCCTGATTGACCGAATTTGCAACCAGAATATTAAAACCAGCCCTCTGGCATTGAGATGCTTTGCCGGCTCAGCGATTATAACCGGTGTGGAATTCGTGATTGGAATGATCGTCAATATTGCGCTGAAAATGAATGTCTGGGATTATTCCGCAATGCCGATGAACCTTTGGGGTCAGGTCTGTCTTCCCTTTTCCATTCTATGGTTTCTGGCAAGCATACCGGCAATGGGAATCTGC
>JAEZWL010000137.1 GCA_023420245.1 Bacillota bacterium
TTTGCCAGAACTGCTTCAATCTTATCGATACCCTGAGAAGCGATAAAGGTCTTCATCAGGTCGGTTGCCTTAACCTTATCCCACATAGCTGTGTCGGCAGCGAGTTTTACAGGCTCAAAGCCGGCCTTCTGGATTGCTTCAACGGAATACTTTGTGCGGAGGGTTGCGTCCTGATGGCCAGGCTCGCCCTGCAGCATAACGTACTGGATTTTGCCGTCGCCGTTCTTATCGGCGCCCTTGTTCGCCTTGAAGTAATCGGCAACAATTTCGCCGGACATGGTGCCGGATTCCTCTGCCTTCGCGCCGACATACCATACCTTGTCGTAGCTCTTCATCACGTCTGCTTCCGGCTCACGGTTGAGGAATACGATCGGGAGGCTCTTTGCCTTTGCTTTCTCAAGCAGCGGTCCTGCGGCAGTACGGTCAACCGCGTTGATTGCCAGAGCGGTTACACCCTTTGTAATAAAGGTATCAACCTGCTCGTTCTGTGTCGGCTGTTTGTTCTGGGAGTCCACGATATCGAGAGAAGCGCCCAGAGTTTTTGCCTGTGCCGTCATGTTATTGCGTACACCGGTCATGAATGTATCGTCAAATTTGTAGATACATACGCCGACGCTTACATCGGATGCCGCAGCCTGGCTGGCTGCCGGCGCTGTGCTGGCTGCCGGTGCCGCACTGGACGCAGTGGCGGGGCTGGAGCAGCCCGTGGCTGCGGTGGCAATCATCATAGTGGCTAAAGTCAATGCAACTATTTTCTTCATAGTAAAATCCCCTACTTTCTTCAACTTTCATAAAATCTGCAAACCGTAATCGCCTTGTGCAATTGCACAAATAATGACTCGTTTGCTGCTTTCTATTGGATATTATAACCGTGCGTCAAAGAATAATCCATATGATTTTCTCTACACTTCTATTGAATTTCTTTTTAATTCTGCTCAAAGCACGAAGGAAAAGTGAAATATATTTGTGCACATTATATATCCAAACTCGATTTTGTTGTGAAAAACAACGGATTGTTCCCAATCAGCTAAAATACACCGAACCGTTCCGCGTACTTGTTATCAATCCCGAAAGGGGATATAATGGATAAAAACGGAAGCTGGTCATAATATGAAGGAAAACATCCTTAACCAATTGCGGGAAAATCCCGGCAAAATCGGTTTCTATTATAAAAACCTCATTACCGGCGAGACCTGGGAATGGAACGCTTCTCTGCCGCTTCTGGCCGCCAGTGTGATTAAAATTCCGGTACTGACGGAAGCTTTTTTTCAGTTTGAATCCGGCGGCGCGCAGAAAACAGAGGTTTTCCGTATCCGGGAGGAAGATAAGCTTCCTTCCTGCGGCGCGCTAACCTACCTGCACAGCGGGCTGGAGGTAACGCTGGAGGACCTTTGTACCCTGATGATTATTTTAAGCGACAATACCGCCGCTAACCTGCTGATTAAAAAATTCGCAATCGGCACGATTAACCAGCGGATGCGGGAGCTTGGACTAAGCGTAACAACGGTAAACCGCCTGCTGTTTGACGCGGAAGAAGCCGCAAAGGGCAGCGAAAACTATATCAGCGCCGCGGAAATCGGGTTCCTGCTGGAGCAAATGTACCGGGGTGCGCTTGTTTCGCCAGGCGCTTCGGAGCAAATGCTGCGTATTCTCAAAAATCAGCGGCTGAACGGAAAAATGCCGTTCCTGATACCCAAAAAAGTAACCATTGCCCATAAAACGGGAGAGGACGACGGAATTACGCACGACGTGGGAATTGTATATGCTCCGCAGCCGTTTGTGGTGTGTTTCTGTTCCAACGAAACAGACGTCCCCCGCTTTGAACGAACCATTCAGAGTGTGACGAAGGCTTTGTATGATATGCAGACAGAGTCCCTTCCATCCTTTTCAAGCTGACCAAAAATCGCGCGGCAGAAATCTCGCCACATTTTTGCCCGCAAGCCTCCGGGCTTGTATTTTACGATTTGCCCTGCCTGTAATATAGAAAATTATGTGTGATTAGTATCGTCCGGAAAGGGAATATTTATGACAACTCTGATCAAAAACGGAACCTTAATTGATCCGGTTAATCAGGTTCACGCAAAAAGAAACCTGCTCATAAAAGAGAAACGGATTTTGTGCTGCACCGGCGAGGAGCCTCAGACCGACCGCGTAATTGACGCGTCAGGCAAAATCGTAGCGCCCGGCTTTATCGACGCCCATATGCACGAAGGCGGAAGAACGCCTGACGGAACGCTGGATGAAAGTATGTTCCTCGCCCTTCTGCAAATGGGTGTTACCTCCGCGCTGGGTGGGAACTGCGGCAACAACGCGTTTGATTCTCCCAGCGAATATTTGGATTTAATCGATTGGCAGGGCATTCCCGTTCATCTCGGTCTTTTTGCTGGACACACCGACGCGCGTTTTCGTGCCGGCGCAACGGATAAATACGCGCCCCTGCGTGACGGCGAGCTGAACACCCTGCTCGCTTCTTTGAAAAAAGAGCTGGATTCCGGCTGCGCCGGAATTTCATTCGGCATAAAATACACGCCCGGAATCACCTTCGAAGAGCTGCTACAGGTCTGTCTCCTTTGCAAAGAAAGCGGCAAGCCGATTTCCGCACACATTCGCGAGGACGCGGCGGGCGGACCCGACGCCGCGCGGGAAGTCGCCGAGGTCGGGCGCCAGCTGGGAATTTCCGTGGAAATATCTCACATCGGAAGCATGGCGGGCTTTGGTCAGATGCAGCAGACCCTTGCTCTGCTCGACGAATACACGCTGAACGGAATTAGCCTCGGAGTTGACTGTTACCCTTACGACGCCTTTAGTACGGACATCGGAGAAACCACCTACGACGAGGGCTGGCTGGAACATTACGACACAGATTATTCCAGTATTGAAATTTGCAGCGGTCCTTACAAAGGGCGCCGCTGCACGGAAGAGCTCTTCCGCGAGCTAAGAAAAACCGCGCCAGGAACGATTACCGTCTGTCACGTGATGAAGCCGGAGGAAATTGACCTTGCGCTGCTTCACCCGAACACAATCCTTGTTACCGACGGTTACCTGAACAACGGGCAGGGGCATCCGCGCGCCGCCGGCACATTCCCGCGCTTTCTCAAAAACTATGTCCGCACCGGAAAGATCAGCCTGGACGACGCGATCGCCAAAATGACCGCTATTCCGGCGCAGCGATTCGGTCTGACGCAAAAAGGGCGGCTATCCGCAGGAGCGGACGCCGACCTTGTAATATTTGACCTTGAAAAAATTGCTGACTGTTCCTCTTACGAGAATCCGATAAAACCACCGGTGGGAATTGATACCGTTCTGATCGGCGGCGAAATCGCGGTTCAAAATTCGGTTGTGGTAAACCGCCGTTTAGGTCGTTCCCTGCGATTCTAAAAACAATCCTTTTACAGGAGTGATCAACTTGTATACGCCAAAACCACTGTTCCCGGGCGCGCGCGTCGCGCTGGTAGCGCCCGCCGGTCCGGTTCCGCCGGAACGCCTTGCGCCCGCTGTAAAATCCGTTGAAGCTCTGGGTCTGGTGCCCGAGGTATATCCAAGCTGCCGAAGCAGGCACGGCTATTTCGGAGGAGGCGACCGCCTGCGCGCGGATGACCTGAACCGCGCGTTTGCCGACCGTGAAATCGACGGGATTTTATGCATTCGCGGCGGTTACGGCTCTCAGCGCCTAATGAATCTGATCGATTTTGATCTCATCCGGCGCAACCCAAAATATTTCAGCGGCTACAGTGATATTACCGCACTACATATCATGATCAACCAGTACTGCGGCTTCGTAACCTACCATACCCCCATGCCCTCCACCGAATTATATCAGGGTACGGACGCGTACACGCTCGGCTACATTAGAAAGCTGATGGACGGCATCTGCCTCGGGCAGCTGAAAAACCCGGAGGGCTATCCGCTGAAAACACTCGTGGGCGGCTGCGCCCGGGGTATATTGACGGGCGGCAACCTGTCGCTGGTCGTTTCCTCCCTGGGTACGCCCTATGAAATCGACACCAAAGGAAAAATTCTGTTTCTGGAGGATGTGGATGAGGAGCCATACAGCGTGGACCGCATGCTGCTGCAACTCAAAAACGCGGGCAAGCTCCGGGACTGCGCCGGTATCCTTCTGGGGTATTACACCAACTGCGGAGCCAAACAGCCGGAGCAATCCCTTACACTGGCGGAGGTGTTTGAGGAGCTGATCGTACCGGAACAAAAACCGACCGTAATAAATCTTGCCTGCGGGCACAGCCTGCCGAGCATGTCTCTTCCTCTGGGCAAAGAGGTTCTTCTGGATGTGCGCTCGGAGCAGCGGATTATCGTGGACTGAACTCTCGTAAAAACCGCTGTATTACGAATGACTGTAATACAGCGGTTTTTTATGTAAGATAAATTTTTAAAAAGCTGTACAGAATCAAAAAAATAAAATTAAAAATTATGTTGCATTATAGAATCAAACGCGCTATAATTCTAATAGAGGCACAATAAAAAACAAACGCAGAGGCAGGCGCTCGAACACCTGCCTCCTGCGATACGGAGAACAGACCTCCATACCACAACGGGAAATCCCGCACGTTTGCAAACATTATATACTTCTTTCGTCACATTTTGTACAGAGGGAAGTTTTAAGAGATTTTTGCGATTGCCGAGAGCCCTGCGCTGTGTATGGAAAATTTCCGTACATGGCGTTTTTTATTGTTGCCCCCCGAATAGAGCGGCGCGGGCGGTTCACAGGATTACCACCCTGTTGAATACCCTACACACCCTCCCGCGCAAGCTGATTCGTATGATGGGGCAATAAGAAGAGCTGAAAGGTGATCGTTTTCAAACAGGCACCAAATAGAGCGAATGCAAATAGCACCCCCTACACAATGCACAAAAATGCGTCTTGAGCGGGCTTGAAAAGCCGTATTCAGGCGCATTTTTTGTTATTCAGCCGTTGTATGAACAGATCGCTATTGCAAATTCATTCTACAATAGCCCGTTTTTTCATTTAGGAGGTTCGCTTTTTCGCGTCTGCCGAGAACATCTTCTGCAAGGTTTGCTGGTCAGCCACCCCGGTTACAGTCAGACCATTCAGCAGCTGGAAGTCCTTCACGCTCTGCACGGTACCGTCACCGTAAAGCCCGGTGGGCTTTACAAATAAATAGCCTAGCTCCTGCAAACGGTTTTGCAGCTTTTTAACCTCGTCACCCTGATCATCCTTTTTCAAGGTTCCTGCCGGTGTGCCTGCGGACGAAGCTCCGGAGGACGCTGTTGAGGAAGCGGAGGGAGTCTTCTCCGGAGTGGAGGAGGAGCTTTTCAAAAGCTCGGGATAAACCGTTCCGGCCATAAAGCTCACCGACTCCGTCATCCCTCTGCCCTGCAAAAGCATCAGACTTGGCTTCATCTCATAAACGCGGTTTTCCTTCACCGCAGTCAGCTTTTGGTACTCTGTGGAAGCCTTCAGCTTTTCCTTCAGCCCCATCGGGCAGAAAATATATTTCGGGTCAACCATCAGCAAATCATTGATTTCCATTTTATTGTTGGTTCCGTCGGATGCGGCATTCACCAGCCCTGCCGATTCAATCAGCTTGCCCTCCAGCGTATCGCCCGTTACCACGCCGCCCTGGTCATCATAAAGATACGCAACCGAGGTGGGAATATCAGTTTTTGGGATGATACGGCTGATGTCATCAATGGTAAGAAAAATGCCCTGAGATATTTTCTGACCGCGCGTATAGCCGGTTTTCGCCCCGTTGAGCGCAGCGCCGACCTGCGAATACAGTCTGTCTAAATCCTCGCGCCCGGTCGCCCGCGCAATTGCCAGTACGGTAATGCCGTTCTTTTCCAGCGCTTCGGTCTGCTCCTTGGTCAGCTCGGTGTCGGTCAAAACCAGATTAACGTCAAGACCCTTCAACCGCTCCGCGTCGTCGGCGGTCACATCGGGAAGAACAGAAAGATCGCTCTGGGTGCACTGTGCGCTCTTTGCTTTCAAGCTGACTTCATAGTCCATCGCCAGAATCACGTCCGCCAGATTTTCTGAAAGCACCGCAACGCCGGTGGGTTTTTCTTTAATGGTAACCGAACCGACGGTAACCGGATAATCCTGCACCCCCGCGCCGGAGGATATATCGTTTTGCGGACCGCAGGCGGCAAACGCCGACAACAGAAAGCTTATACAAAGAAATACTGCGGTAATCTTTTTCAGCATGATCAATCTCCTTTTGTTTCAGTCGTGTTAAATCTCCTGCCCGAGCCTGATTCGTGCCTGCGCGTCGTCGATAAACTGCTTCGCGCAGCGCGGAGAGCGTCCGCCGCGCGCCGTCGCCCAGCGCTCCGCACCCTTTTCCAGCTCTTCGACGCGGTCGTCAAGACCGCGCTGCTTCGCAAGCTGGCGGATAATCTCAAGATAACGCTCACGGTCGGGCAGAATATAGTTGATGGAAAGACCGAAGCGGTCCGCCAGTGAAAGGCTTTCCTGAATGGTATCGCCCCTATGGATTTCGTCCCCCTCGCGGTCGGAAAAGGTCTCCCGAATCAGATGGCGGCGGTTTGAGGTCGCGTAAATCAGGGTATTGTCCGGCCGCGCCGCCAGCCCGCCTTCGAGCACGGCCTTGAGCGAGGCGTAGGTATCGTCTTGTTTCGAGAAGGAAAGATCGTCAATAAAAATGATAAACCTGGATGGCTTCGCGGCAATTTCCTCCACAAGAATCGGAAAATCCATCAGGGATTCCTTCGGCATCTCGATCACGCGCAGCCCTTGCGGATAAAATTCGTTTAAAAGCGCCTTTACTGTAGAGGATTTCCCCGTGCCACGGTCGCCGTAAAGCAGGCAGTTGTTCGCGGGAAAGCCCTGTAAAAACGCCTGTGTATTGTCAATCGCAAGCTTGCGCTGCAGCTCGTAGCCTTTGAGGTCGGTCAGCTTCGTTTTATCGGGATAGGCGACCGGCTCAATCTTTTTATCGCGCCAGATGAAAGCACGGTAACGCGCGTACATGCCGCAGCCGTTTTCGCGGTAATACGCCGTCATTTTCCGGATGCAGTCCTTCAGGTCGCCCCGCAGCGCGCCGACCGGCTCTCCGGTCTTCCAGAGCGGAAGCTGAAGCTCCCGGATTTCATCCTTCCATTCGCAATCCGTCAGCAGCTCCTGAGGCGTAATCGAGGAAATATCCAGAATAATCTTTAAAT
>JAEZWL010000139.1 GCA_023420245.1 Bacillota bacterium
AGCTTGGACACACTGCCGTCCTCGTTCTTCCCCATAATCAGCGGCAAATGGACATAAGTGGGGATTTCCCAGCTGAGAGCCTGATATAAAAGATTATATTTCGGTGTGGAGGTAAGATACTCGCAGCCTCTTACCACATGGGTAATCTGCATCAGGTGGTCGTCAATTACGTTTGCAAAGTTATACGTCGGATAACCGTCGGATTTGATTAATATCTGATCTTCCAGTTCCTTGTTTTCAATCGTAATGGAGCCGTATACGACATCGTCAAAGGTCGTAGAACCCTCGACCGGCATACGCTGCCGGATAACATACGGCGTGTGTTCCGCAAGAAGCCGTTCCACCTCTTCACCCGGCAAATCTCTGCAGTGGCGGTCATAGCCGCCGGAAAATTCACCGTCATCCTTCGAAGCATGCAAAGCATCCAGCCGTTCTTTTGTGCAGAAGCAATAATACGCTTTGCCTTCCCTTACCAGCTGCTCTGCATAGGGCTTGTAAATACTTTTTCGTTCGCTCTGCACATAGGGGCCGAAGCCTCCTCCAATATCCGGTCCTTCGTCGTGCTTTAAGCCTACCTGCCTTAAGGTGTTATAAATAATATCCACCGCGCCGGGAACCAGCCGTTCCTGGTCGGTATCCTCAATACGAAGCACAAAGCTGCCGCCCAGCGACTTCGCGATTAAATATTCGTATAAGGCCGTACGCAAATTCCCCACGTGCATAAAGCCTGTCGGGCTCGGTGCAAACCTTGTTCTGACTGTTTTCTCCGACATTAAGAAGCCCCTCTCATTTATGGATAATCCGTTAATTTTTTCATTATATCAAATCAGCGAACAATATTCAATTGTTCGCTGATTGTTTTTCTTTTTTATAGTTAACATATTCCTCAAGGCACATTCCAAGCTTTTTCATTTCCTGCGCGTTTTCAACCCCTACGTAACGATAGTGCCACGGCTCGAATTTTATTTCTGTAATTTCCTGCTTGTCCTTTGGATAGCGAAGGATAAATCCGTAATCCTGTGCGTGCTGTTGCAGCCATTGAAATTCCGGGTCCGTATCAAAATCTTCCTTTACGCCGTTTAAATCAATGGCGAGACCGGTAATATGCTCGCTGCATCCTGCCCTCGCTACCGATCGCTCCGCCAGATTCACCGCCTGAATAGAATCGTAGCCCTTCTTTTTATAATTCTCTATTTCCTGTTTAAAAAGGGTCTCCTGCTTTTCCTGTGAACGGTAGCCGGAGGAAATAACGATTTTAATATTGTTCTTTTGAGCAGCCTCCTGCATTTTCTGAAATGGTACCACAATACGGGAATCGAGATCCACATTGAACTGGTGAACGACGGTATTCACATAATCCTCCGGCAGCTGGTGCTGGTAATTCACCAAAACGAGCTGCCAGTCCTTATTATTCAAAACGGACTGTGTCTGCGGATCGGCGTCACCTGCCCCGGGCTGCTCCTGCCCTGCGGAGGATGGGGGCGTGCTTTGCACAGAATTCATTTCCATACGTTTTGCGTCAACATAATTAAATGCAGCGACAAACGCCGCCGTAGCCGCAACCATAAGCACCAATTCCAATATAACAACGGCAAAGCCGGATAATAGTTCCTTTAATTTCTTTTTTCGCTGATCCACATCTTCACCACCTGAAAACTGCTGTTTAATCATATTATCAATCAAAAAGAGAAAAAGATTCGCTGCATCTTGTTTGGCAAAAACAGTTAAAACTGCGTATGATAGAAAAGCGATATTCTTCGGCTAACAAAAAACGATTCTTTGTATCCGGTCAATAAATTTCTCGCCTTGCAAGGAGCACAGTCATGAGTAAATGTTATGGAGAAAAGCTGGTCGCTCTTGGAACAGCCATCGCAATTCAATTAGCCAACGGCTTAACCGCAGATGAAATCAACGTGCTGTCCGCTTTGCTGGTTGTAATCGGAGATCAGCTAGCGCTTGTTGCCGCCGCAGAAGTCAGCGGGGGCAATTCTGCCAACAGCAAATAAAAGTGTTTCGTATCTCTGAAATATTCAAAAGAAAAGCTGCATCAGAAAAACACTGACGCAGCTGTAATTTTTTAAGGATGCGGCGGATGCTAAGCCCTTATTTTGCATAATAAAATTACGTCTGCGCTGTTAATTGTAGCATTTATAGCAAAGCAGCGCAAGCGAAGATTCTTCCAAAAAATTCTATTATTTTCTTACTTCAACGTATTTTGCGGCGGCATAGCCTACATAGCCTTTGTAATCCATGATATACCAGTCATTCCACATACCGAGCACAAAAATCTTTGCGCGGTTCGGTACCTGCATAATAATATCGGCATTTGCGTCCGGTTTGCGGTGGATGCTTAGCCTGCCCTTCTCAATGTTGACCAATCCGTCCGTTACGGGCTGTGCTTTGTCCAAAAAAGGAATCTCAAAATAACGGGTGATTCCTTCGACCAAGTTCAACGCTATGGCAGTGATATTCGACTGAAGCCATTTTACATCCTCTTCGTTATCATGATAGGCACATTGAATCAGCAGCGCAGGAGCGCTCGTTTTGGTAATTTCAGGGATCTGCGTTGTCGGAACGGTTTTAACCAGATCGGGGTGCGGATAAATTTTTCTGTAGTTATCCGCAATCACTTCCGCGGCTTTCTTTGCCCGGTTTCCGTATGTAAAATAATAAATATCACTCCCCATCAGCTTTCCGGACATGCTTTCCGGAGACGTGTTAGAATACAGAGCCAGATGAAGATCATAGAACTCAGAATTGGATTCGCGTATCACCTGAGCGAGCGAGCTGTTGGACTTGCTCCTGACACATTTGATTCCGTTCGCACGCAAAACCGGACCCATTGCATCCGCAAGCTGATTCATAACGGTACGATCGTCTCCGCCTCCCAAATACGCGCTCGGCTTCGGCGAAGGGCTAAGATAAATAATCGACAAAATGATCACTCCTCTTTTGATATAAAAATCCGGACAGCAGCTTAATCTGGACTCGCCAGTAAATTAAGCCGCCTCCTATTTCAAGCCGCATTACAGTGTAAAAGCC
>JAEZWL010000171.1 GCA_023420245.1 Bacillota bacterium
GTGGTAAAGCTCGGCTACCTTGCGGCCAACACGACCGTAAAGCCGGGAGACATGATCGTCACCAACGGACTGGGCGGTCTGTATCCGCGTAACCTGCCGATCGGCACGGTCACCAAGGTGGGAAACGAGCCCTACGACGTTTCTCTCTACGCCGAAATCCAACCCTTTGTGGATGTGAAAACGGTGCGCGACGTTATGGTTATCACCTCCTTCCTCGGGCAGGGGCAGGTTCTTGCGGACCCCGCCTCTTCGTCCGCGTCCTCCGGCGGGGCTAAATAATATGGAACGGTTTAAATGGATTCGGTATTTTGCCTATACAATTGAATTTATGGTCATCTTTATGGTACAGGAAACACCCGGACTGATTCCCGCCGTATTCGGCGCAAGACCGGTGCTTCTGATTCCTGCCGCCATTAGCGTTGCGCTGTTTGAGGACGAAAGGGCATCCCTTCTCTTCGGTCTGTTCGGAGGACTTCTGATTGATTTCGGAATGGGAGAGACGCTCGGATTCCACGCGCTGCTGCTCATGGTCATCTGCTATTACCTGGCGCAGACTGCGGCAAACCTGATCAAGACCAATTTTCTTACCGCCATGATTGCCGTCACGGTAACAGCGGCTATCATCTTCGTATTGCAGTGGGTTTTCTTTTACCTGATTTCCACTTATGACGATGCGTTTTATGTGCTTACGGTGCATTATTTGCCGCGCTTCTGCTTTACCGTACTGATTATGCCGATTACCTACTACTTCAACCGGGCGCTCGCCACCCAGATTCGCGCAAAGCAGGAATAAAAATCTGGCTTTCATTTCCTTTGACAGTGAATTGAAAGCTTGCTATGCTGTAATTTCAATGTAAAATTACTTTTTATACGTTATGAATGATACCTGTTATTAGGGATAAGGAGATTCAGACTGTGGACAAGCTAAAGGAAAACGGACGCTACCTCTTCTGCGGGTTCCTAATTCTCGCCGTTATGGCGGTTTACGGGCTGCGTCTTGCCGATTGGCAGCTGATAAACGGCGCCTCGTTTCTGGTAACCGCCGACAAATCCAGGTCGGATAAGGTGACCATGACCGCCGCGCGCGGTGAGATTCTCGACGTGAGCGGAAACGGTCTCGCGGTTAACAAAACCGGGTATGCGATCGTTTTTGAAAGAGCCTATATGACAAAGGGAACGGAAAATAAAACAATTTCCCAGCTGATTTCGCTGCTGAACCAACGGAACGAAAAATGGGTGGATGTCCTCCCGATTACGCGCGGCAAAACCGGGAAATATGAGTTTATCCCCGGTTCGGAAAAGGAAGCCGCAGCGCTTAAATCCAAAGATTTTCTTAACATGAATTCCTACGCCACGGCGGACGAATGCATGGCAGAGCTGATTAAAAAATACGGGATCAAGGGCTTTACGGACGCGGAGACGAGGAATATTGTTTCCGTCCGCTACAATATGACGAAGTCCGGGTTCGGCATTTCAAGCCCGTATACCTTTGCAGCGGACATCAGCAAGGATACGGTCGCCATCATCAGTGAAAACGCTCAAAAGCTGCCGGGAACGACCGCCACAGTCACCACCGTGCGCGAATATCCGAGCGGCAATCTCATGCCCCATATTATCGGAACCATGGGCGCGATTTCGAAGGAAGAATACGACAAGCTGAAGGATAAGGGCTACGCGTTCAATGACCGCCTGGGCAAAAGCGGCGTCGAACAGGCTTTTGAAAGCACCCTGCGGGGAACCGCAGGGGAAAAAACGGTGGAAACCACCGCCAAGGGGGCGCTTGCCTTCGAAAAAATCACCGCTCCTCCGGAATCCGGCAAATCCGTTTACCTTACCATCGACAGCAATATTCAGAAGGTATTGAACGCATCGCTTGCCCAAAATATTCAGGCAACCCAGGCCAACGGGCGGACGCTGAGCGCCCAGAACTACAAGGGCTCCTCCTCCGGACACGGCGAGGACTGTGTTGCGGGCGGCGCGGTCGTGCTGCGCGTCAAGGATTTTTCCGTGCTGGCGGCGTCAACCTATCCGAGCTACGATTTGACCGAATATCTAAACGATACCAATTATTACTCCACTTTGATTCAGGATAAAGCCAAGCCGCTGATCAACCGTGCGTTTAACGGCGCGTTCACCCCCGGCTCCTCGTTTAAGCCGCTGGTTGCCTGCGCGGCGCTTCAGGAAAACTCGATTTTTAACAATACCGTAATTACCTGCAACCACACCTACCTGCGGTTCGCGCCCTCCTACACGCCAACCTGCATGGGAACGCATGGTCCCATTACCCTGGTCACCGCGCTCCAGAAATCCTGCAACGTCTTTTTCTTTGAAACGGGCTGGCGCACCGGTATCGATAATATTGATCTGTATGCCAAGCGCTTTGGTCTTGGTCAGAAGAGCGGCATTGAGCTCAGCGAAACCCCGGGTCTCCTCGCGGGACCGGCGGAGCGCGCCGCCTCCGGCGGAACCTGGCAGGGCGGCGACACCATTCAGGCGGCAATCGGTCAGAGTGATAACCTGTTTTCTCCGCTGCAGCTCGCCTCCTACGTTGCGACCATAGCCAACAACGGCGTTCGCTTAAAAACCCATCTGGTCAGCAAAATAACGGACTATGCCCGCGGCACAACCGTTTCCACAACACAGCCGGTCATTGCGGATAACGTCGGCGTGTCGCAGCAGAACCTCGATTATGTTAAAAAAGGCATGCGCGAGGTTGTGCAGCCCGGCGGAACGGCCGCCGCAACCTTCGGCGGCTACGGAATCGCTGTCGCAGGCAAAACCGGAACCGCGCAGGTCCCGCCCGGTTCCGACAACGAAATCTTTATCGGCTTTGCGCCCTACGACAAGCCGGAAATCGCGGTCGCTGTCGTTCTGGAGCACGGCGCTACAGGAAAATACTGCAATCAGGTTGCAAAAGACGTAATGGACGCGTATTTTTACGGCAAAACAGTAGACGCTAACGGAAATCTGGCAATGCCGAACTCCTCTTCCTCTGTTTCCGGCGCCTCCTCAAACGGGGCAAGCTCTGCCGCTTCTTCGCGGTAATCCTTCAATATGCATTAAAACGATTTTTGTTTTTTAGTATATTGCACATATTTTATTACGAAAAAGTGAACTTTTTTATTCTGTGAAATTTAACAAGAAACGCATTTGACTACCAGAATTTGTTGTGGTATTATGATAATGAGGTTTTG
>JAEZWL010000090.1 GCA_023420245.1 Bacillota bacterium
ACGGTACTCCTAAGCGTATTTACGCCTGCACCCGTTGCTTGCGTTCCGGCAAGGTTACCCGTGCTGTCTAATGAAAATCAAACATCAGTTTAGAGGAGCCTGTGAGGGCTCCTTTTTTCTGTCTGGAAGGACAGCGTGTACAAGAATGTTTAACACTCAAACATAGAAACCGTTCCACACCACATTATGCACAAAGTATTGGGCATTAACTACAAGAAAATGCGCCTTGAAGCGGCTTTAAAAGCCCACTCAAGACGCATTTTTGTGCACTATTTTTCGGCGAATCTATTTTGCAGCAGCGCCTTTTTACGCTTTTTTGTGAACCGATATCTTTTTTTCCGTACCGTTCATAATTCTTTGTATGTTAGACCTGTGCTTGGTTATTAAAATGACCGCCAACACCAAAGCAATTGCGGTTGTCACAAGAACATACGTCATGGTAACGGAACCTGTTGGATTTCCTCTTTGAAAATCAATAAAAAAAGCGATCAGAAAATTTGTGATCGGGAAAGCCGCCGCCGCACATATGGAAGAAAGAGACACGATCTTTGTGATTAAAACGAGGAGAATAAAAATTGATATTACAATAATAAACACTCGCCAGTCAATAAGGGCAATCATTGCCGCACTGGTCAGTACGCCTTTTCCGCCTTTAAACCCAAAATAAACCGGAAAAATATGACCGATAACGCAGGAAACACCTGCGATAAAAGCACCGTACTGGATTGCGATAATCGGCGCGCCGCTCAAATTGCAAAAGTAAGCAAAAATTAGTCTGCCGATCACGACAGAAAGCGCTCCCTTCGCAAAGTCAAAAATAAACGTAAACACAGCCGCCTTGGGACCGACGGAGCGAAGGACATTTGTCACACCCGCATTGCCGCTTCCCAACTGGCGAATATCCGTATCATTTTCAAACAGCCTTGTAAAAATGATGGAAAAGCTAAAGCTCCCCAGAAAATAAGAGATAACCGCCACCAGAACAGAAGGCAGAGCAAAATCCTTTAAATAATCCATCCTTCAAATCCCCTTTTATTTATCTCCGCGTTCTCGCACAATAAATCGGATTGGGGTTCCTTCCAGCCCGAATGTTTCACGAATCCTGTTTTCCAAATATCTTTGATAAGAAAAATGGAACAATTCCGCAGAATTCACAAAACAGACAAAAGTAGGCGGCTTCGTAGAAGCCTGAGTCATATAATATATTTTCAATCTTCTTCCCTTGTCCGTGGGGGGCTGCACCCTTGCCACCGCCTGTGCCAGAACATCGTTCAGCATACCGGTGGTAATACGAATCGCATTTGAATTGGCAACATGCTTAATTAACTCAAACAGCCGGTCAAGCCGCTGCCCTGTTTTGGCTGAGATAAATATCATCGGCGCATACGACATAAAGGAAAAATCTTTTTCCAGACTCTTCCGATAATCAATCATGGTATGATCGTCTTTTTCGACCGCATCCCACTTATTGACAACAATGACACACCCTTTACCGGCCTCGTGCGCCAAGCCTGCCACCTTGGAATCCTGATCCGTAAAACCGACTGTGGCATCGATCATAATCACACATACATCCGCGCGTTCTATGGCCATCTGAGCACGGATAACGCTATATTTTTCAATAGAGTCATCCACCTTGTTCTTTCTGCGCAGTCCTGCTGTGTCAATCAGCATAAACTGTCCGTACTGATTTTGAATGGCTGTGTCGATTGCGTCTCTGGTGGTGCCGGCGATATCGGATACAATGCATCGCTCTTCTCCTGAAATTTTATTGACGAGAGATGATTTTCCGACATTTGGTTTCCCGATAATGGCAACCTTTATCAGTTCTCCTTCATCCTCCTCCTCTTCCTGCGCAGGAAGCTCCCGAATGATCAAGTCCAATAAATCGCCCGTGCCATGACCATGTACTGAAGAAACCGGAACCGGATCCCCAAGCCCCAAATTGTAAAACTCATAGAATTCAGCAGGCGGGTTTCCAACCGTATCGCATTTGTTAACGCACAGGATAACCGGCCTTCCACTCTTTAAAAGCATAGCCGCAACATCTGAATCCGTAGCGACCACTCCGGTACGGATATCTGTAACCAGCACGATTACGTCGGCCGCGTCGATAGCCAGCTCCGCCTGAAGCCGCATTTGTGATAAAATGACATCGCTGGTGGTTGGCTCAATACCGCCGGTATCGACAATGGAAAACTTCCTGCCGCACCATTCACAATCTCCATATATCCTGTCACGCGTAACACCGGGCGTATCATCCACGATGGAAAGTCGCTGTCCGATCAATTTGTTAAAGAGGGTAGATTTCCCCACGTTGGGTCTGCCCACAATTGCAACCACCGGTTTAGACATTGTTATCACTCCCTAAAATTGCATTCAAAAGCTCATATCCGTCATTGGGTACGGGAACCGCCTTAATCTTTAAAGACGTTTCAATATCCTTGAGTGAAACGTCGTCAAGAAAGATATCCCCTTCTCTTCGGAGCATAGCACCGGGTGAAAGCAGTTCATCCCCTAAGTCAATATCCTTAAGCTGTTCTATAATATCTTCACCGGTTATTAATCCGGATACGTTGATAGTATGACCAAAAAAATTATTTACTATTGGAACGACGTTACAGGTTAGATTATTGCATTTTCCTCTTAATTCGTCAAGTAAGTCATTCAAAAATGAATGAACCGCCGTCCCGGTAATCAGGGTTACTTTCCGTTTTTTGTGAGGCTGCTCAAAATCCTCCAGTGCCTGCTCGAATTCCTGTTTCAAATTTGCCATCAAACCCACGCCGTTTTCAAGCTGGTCAAAATCACCGTAAAATTCCGCCGGAGGGATTGGGCGTTCTGCCTTCAAATAGAATTCATCCGCAGCGTAACAAATTCGTTCTCCGTATTCTTTTTCAAATTCATCGCCGTATTTTTCCGCTATAGCCAAAACTTCATCCGCCGATGCTTTGTCATAGGATTCCAAAGGAAAAAGACCTTCCCGGTATTTCGACAGCCCAACAGGAACAAGCGCGACGCTTTGCACGGAAGGGAACAATTTGCCGAGGTCAAATAAGCTTCGTTCGAGTTCCTTTCCGTCGTTTATCCCTTTGCACAGCACCAGCTGGCAGTTTATTTTGATTCCTGCTTCTGCAAGCCGGTATAATATTTCCAGCGATTTGCCGGCAAATCGATTTCCCATCATTTTTACCCGCAGCTCCGGATTCATGGTATGAACCGAGATGTTAATCGGGCTAATATGCATTTTAATGATGCGTTCCACGTCACGCTCCTTCATATTGGTTAGCGTAATGTAGTTTCCAAACAAAAAGGAAAGACGGGTATCGTCATCCTTAAAATACAGACTGCTTCGCATTCCTTTCGGCAATTGGTCAATAAAGCAAAAAATACATTGGTTGCAACAGGAATGCTGCTGGTCCATCAGATATGTTTCAAATTCCAACCCTATGGACTCATATTCTCCCTTTTTTATGACAACAGTCCGCTCAATTTGCTTCTCATCCAATAGTACAAGAGAGAGAGTTCTACTTGTTTCGTAAAACCGATAATCTAAAATGTCGTAAATATCGTTTGAATTCATGGAAACCAGAGTCTCTCCGGGGCGTATTTTTGCCTTCTCCGCGAGGCTGTCTTTATCGACTGAAATGATTTTTACTGGCATGGCCGCTCCTTAATTGACTATCTGTCTTAGAAAAAAATAAGAGAAGGATTACTCCTTCTCTACATTTCCGGAAATCAAGCAAAGGCTTAAGCCTCTTTCTTAATAACTTCCCTGCCGTTGTAGTAACCACAACTACCGCAAACTCTGTGTGGAGTTTTAAACTCGCCGCATTTCGGACATTTCACCAGAGCCGGAGCACTAATCTT
>JAEZWL010000172.1 GCA_023420245.1 Bacillota bacterium
AGAGCGTATTTGCGGCGCTTTTTTGCAGAGAACGACGGGGATTATGTTTTTCTGATCGACGAGGCTCACAATCTGGTTGACCGGTCAAGAGAAATGTTTTCCTCCGAGCTATACCACTCTCATTTTCGTAATGTGAAAAAGGAGTATAAAGGCAGGAGTAAGGCTCTGGACCGGATTTTGAACAAGCTTAACCGATTTATGCTCGATACCCGGAAGACCTGCGATGAGCAGGGGCATTTGGTCAGTGCGGGTATCCCGGAGGCACTCCCCGAATTGTTAACCAAATATGTTTCCGTTTGCGAAGCGCTGCTGAAAGAAAATAGGGAGCTGGGCGAGGATAACGATTTTCTTACGCTTTATTTTGAGGTGCTTCATTTTATTCAGATTTTGGATTTGTACGACGAAAGATATGTGACGCTCTCGGAAGCCCGGCTGAACGAGGTTGCGGTAAAGATATTCTGCCGGGACCCGTCCTATCTGTTAAGCGAAGCCCTGAAGCGGGGCGGCTCGGCTATCCTGTTCTCCGCGACGCTCACGCCGCTGGAGTATTATCGCGAGCTGTTGGGCGGCAGTGAAAACGACTGGATGATGACGCTTTGCTCCCCCTTTAACCCGGATAATTTGTGTTTGCTGGCCGCCGACTATGTATCGACAAGGCTGCGGGAGCGCGCGCGCAGTATCTCCTCTATTACGGAGCTGATTGATACGGCGGTCACGGAAAAAACGGGCAACTACATCGTCTATTTTCCATCGTATCAATATATGCACAGCGTCTTTGAGGCTTTTAAACCGGAGCACCCAGAAATCAGCACAGTGGAGCAGCAAGCCGATATGACGGAGGAGATGCGGGAAGAATTCATCACGTCCTTTCAGGAGAACCCCGCGCGGACATTCGTTGCGTTCTGCGTCCTTGGTGGAATTTTTTCAGAAGGCATCGATCTCAAGGGGAGCCGCCTGATCGGAACGGTCATTGTCAGTGTGGGGCTGCCGCAGCTGAGCGTCCAGCAAAACCTGATCCGGGATTATTTTGACCGCAGGAACGGCATGGGGTATGATTACGCTTATCTGTATCCGGGGTTGAACAAGGTTTTACAGGCCGCGGGGCGCGTCATCCGTTCCGAAACCGACCGGGGAACGGTGCTTTTGATTGACGAACGGTTTAGCCATGAGGCGTATAAGCGAATTTATCCCGGTCACTGGAGCCACGGCATAACCGTTCACGACAGGAATCAGGCGCAGCGCGCGGTACAGGATTTCTGGGCGGATAAATGAAAAGCAGCATGTACGCAATGATACATGCTGCTTTTCAGCGAAGGCTTATATAGTCAAAAGGTCAATCAGTTGTTGAAATCCACCGAGCTTAAAAGATTCCGGCAGGCCGCAAAAATACCGAGGGATACGGCGAAATTCCAGACAACGCAGGGCAAGCCGATCACAAAACCGGGCAGATAATCGGCGAAAGCGTAGAGCAGACCGCTGACAACAGCACCCGGGGCAAATAAAAGCCCCAACAGAAGCATGTAAACCAGCATGATCAGCCCCTTATTCATTATCGTTCCGAACAACCGTTGAAAGAGGATATTAACCGAAACATAAAGGAATCCGACCGATGCGTAAGCCAGCATGCACAAAAGCGCGGTTGCCGGATTGGCTTTCAGGTAGATTGCCAGTACCGTGAAAATAAGGACGCCGTCCATCGCGGGCTTTAAAACGGTGGAAAGACAAGCCCAGACCAGCTTGGAAAACGGATTTTCCGGAACAAGGTAAATATAAGGCTTAATCAGCTCCTTTGACCAGTCGCCGGAAAGGTTGAAAAAGAAAAGGATATAGGAGCTTGCCGCCAGGCAGATTCCCATGATTACGCCAACCGGAATTTTGTCGGAATTCGCAGCTACCATAGTCCGGAAGAATATCGCCAGAACGAGATTGAGAACAGTCATAACAACCGTGGAGGCGCCCAGGAACGGCAGCCGACTCATCCGGCTGTTCTGCCGGATATGCTTAAAAAAGAAGGTGTTCGCGCCCCAGCCGTGGTTGATTCCCGTATCTCTGATTTTAACATTGCCGCTGTTCATCTTTCTCTGGAACGAACGGCCTTCCTTCATTGACTGCCGCAGTTCAAATGCGGTTTCCGTCGTTTGCAGAACATCCTCGTAGTAATCGGAATTGCTCTTTATAAACAGGAGGATACCGCCAATAAGAGCGGCGGCGTTTAATGCCGCGTAAATCAGAATTTCGCTTCCGTTTCCCTTCATTATGGCAAACACCATACCTTTAATCCAGCCGACAACCGGCAATATGGTGAGATACGGGGAAGAAATTGCCGCCAGTAGGGATTCTATCCGTGCGCCGTTGGCAAAATATGTGAACATGATAAATGCGGCGGTTAGCCCCAACAATACATATAGTACGGTTTTGACGCCCTGAACACGGGAGGGATTTCCGCTGGAATAGCTGTAAAAAAGCAATGCAAGTACCTGCATTGTGAATAGCAGCAGCGCAAACCCGGCGATGAGCGCAACAAGCTGGTGGGGCATAACACCAAACAGCTGATAGGCCATCCCGCTGTAAAACAGCAGGAAAAACATCATGAGCAGGCTGGTGCCCATCTGCTTTATCAGGCCGTATGCAAGTATCTTTTTTGGAGAAATCGGTGAAACAAACAGGAAGTTAACATCGGACATTCTAAAAAAAGTTGCTCCGCTTTTCAGACCGCTTAAAAGCATCGGTAGACCGAGCAAAATTGAAACTCCCAAATACAGACCTTCCAAAATCCGAAAGTCCAGAACCCCGACGCTCTTTTTTGTATCCGTGCCTGTAAGCAGGGAAAACCCCAAAAGAGCAATAATGAAAAGATAAAGGATCAGCTTGCCCGGGTGACGAAGGATATCCAGCAACGAATTTTTAATTTCCTTGCGGAACAGGTAAAGCATTGCCTTCATTGCGCATCCCCGCCTCTTCCGGAGCTTTCCGTGATGGCAAAGAAGAGCTGCTCCAGGTCTTCGCCGCTGCTCTCGATTTCCGCGCGCGAGCGGATTGCGGCAATCCTGCCGTCCATCATGATCAGCGCTTTGTCCCACAAATCCTGTACGCTGTCGAGCATGTGCGTGCTTACCAGAATCGAGCAGCCGCGCTGCTTCATTTCCAGCAGCATGTTTTTCAGCTCCTTAATCGCGTGGGGGTCCAGTCCGACCAGCGGCTCGTCCAGAAGTACTGCTTTCGGCTCCGGCAAAAGCGCACAGCAGATACTAAGCTTTTGCTGCATTCCCTTGGAGAGCTCTTTTCCAAGCTTCTTTTTTTTGTCGTCCAGCTCCATACGGGTCAGAAGCTCTTCTGCCTTTGCCTGCCAGTCTTCCACCCGGTATGCCCTCGCGATGAATTCAAGGTGCTCATATACCGTCAGGGTTTCGATCGGCGCCGGAAGCTCCGGGATATATCCAAAGCAGCGTTTTGCCTCCACAGATTTGTTGGGATACCCGCAAACGGAGATAATCCCGTGAAAGCGCAAAAGACCGGCAATGCATTTAATCGCGGTCGATTTGCCAGCTCCGTTCGGGCCGATGAGTACCGCGACCTCACCCGGAAGAACCTGAAAATTCAGGTCGTCGTTTGCCAGAGTTTTTGCATATTTTTTTGTCAGATTGAAAACCTCAAGCATGATAATCCTCCAAATATTAATGTGTTGTACTAGAACATTAATACAACAATACAGCCTGTTGCCGGGAATGTCAATACGTTAAAGAATTTACCTAATTTTGGAACAAGCTAATTTTATCAGGAAATAAGCGGATAGTGTCGAAAACAGGGTATCAATTGCTGGGGGTTCGTGATAAGATAAAGGCTGTACAGCTCAGGCGGTTGACCGAAGTCGGCAAGCATACGCCTATATCTATACTGTATATATTTATTAAAAAAATACAAAGGTGATTGTAAATGAAATTAGTAAATTGGAAAGCAGAAAACGGAATCCGGCTCGGGATTTTAACGGATCGCGGAATCGTCGATGTAAAGCAGGCGATGCCGGACGCACCCGCCGATATTGAACAGGTTATATCCGGCGGCGAAGAGTGCCTTAGCCGACTGGCGGAGCTGGCAAAAAAGGATTTGCCAGTCATTCCTGCGGAGAATGCGGAATATGCCCCCTGCGTGTTACATCCGGAGAAAATTCTCTGCGTTGGTCTGAACTATCGGAAGCACGGGGCGGAATGCAGTATGGAGATTCCGGAGACCCCCACCTTGTTCAGCAAATTCAAAAGTGCTTTGGCCGCTCATAACGAGAGTATTCCGCTGCCCGAGAATGCGGTCAAATTCGACTATGAAGCTGAGCTGGTCGTTGTAATCGGGAAAAAAGCGGTCAACGTTTCAAAGGAAGAAGCGCTTTCTTATGTGTTTGGCTATACCGCCGGAAACGATTTGTCCGCGCGTGAGCTTCAGACCCGCACCAGCCAGTGGCTCTTGGGAAAATCCTGTGACCATTTTGCGCCGCTTGGCCCCTGCGTGGTAACGGCGGAGGAGATTGACCCGAACAATCTGGCAATTCGCTCGGAGGTAAACGGAGTGACCCGGCAATCCTCCAACACGAGGGAAATGATATTCAGCTGTGCCGATATCATCAGTTATGTTTCAAAGTATATGACGCTGATGCCGGGCGATATCATTTTCACGGGCACACCGGACGGTGTGATTTTAGGATATCCGGAGGAAAAACAGGTCTGGCTCAAATCCGGGGACAAAATTACGGTTTCCATTGAGAAAATCGGTTTCCTTACGAACGTTTTGAAATAAAATATCGATCGGCGGAAGAAGGAGCTGTTGCGGAACGGCTCCTTCTTCGTTTGTTGATTTTTAAAATTCAATATCGGCATTCCTTTTCTTTTTGTTTGGCAGTAAATCAATTCCGTTAAGCATTTTTGGTGTAAAAATAAAAACCGCCCTTACGGCGGTTTTCGGAGAGGAAACGGAAGAGATGATATCGATAAAAGCCTCTTTCGAGGAGCTTGTTGTTTGTCTGCCGACCCGCCGGTTCGGTATTCCGTCCATGCCCGGCAGGCGCTTGGCAGTAGTTCTATTTGAAAAAATCAATTACTTGATTCAATGGCTTTAGTTTACCTTATGAATGTGAAGAAATTATGTAATTTTACTAAAATTTAGGTTAAGAAATGAAACAATCATCCTTCCGGGAGTTTTTTTCGGTTTTGCTCAGATCGGCGGCAAAGTCGCGCGGCCGCAACAGCACAGGATGATTTTGCTTCCGGCACGATTTGCCGCGATCTGCCGGTTTTGTCTACAGGCTGATTACGGGCTTCATCGTTTTGTATTCGGTCCCAGCGCCGTCTTTTTTGTATTGTGCTCCTGATTTTGGTTCTCCGCCTGACCGGACTGGCTCATTGGGTTGTTTTTATTGGTGATATTTCCGTTTAAATGATCGGTGTTGACTTTCTGCATAAACGGCTGATCTTTTTTTTGCATTGTTCTCACCTCGGATTCGTTCCCTGATTCAGATTAAAATTTTCAATATAAATTTCATGCCCTCTTTGTCAATTATGGCGGAGAGGGCATGTCATTTAAGCTAACCTGGATTCTACGGTGGATACGGCACCGGATACCTGACTCTGGAGTAATTTGCCGTCAGATTGGAGTTTAGAGGCAGCACCGGAAACGGTGCTGGTTAATCCGGAGGCCATACTGTTTACATCGC
>JAEZWL010000178.1 GCA_023420245.1 Bacillota bacterium
GTCTTTGGGGTCTATTTTCCGGGTCGCTGCGTTGTCCTCCTCGCCAGGCGCCAGCCTGGCTTCGTCGTCCGCCTTGCGTCACGAAAAACATACGCGCAAATCCTTAGCTGTTTTTAAAGTTAATCGACTATATAAAAATATTTCAGCCTTAAATAGAAAAAGAACCCGTACCGCGCAGGCACGGATTCTTCCCTTAAAATTCGTTCGAAGAGGAGGGCGCATTCTTTTGAAGCAAAGGCAGCCAGACGCTGAATGTACTGCCCTTTCCCGCCTCGCTTTCCACACCCACCTCACCGCCGTAGAGCGCGGCAATATGCTTTACAATGGATAGACCGAGACCGGTTCCCCCAATCTCACGCGAGCGGCTGGTATCCACGCGGTAAAAGCGCTCAAACAAGCGGCTGAAATGCTCCGGAGCAATTCCGATTCCGGTATCCCGAACCCGAACCAGCACCGTTTTGCGCTGCTGCTTCGCGGTAATCGTTACGCTTCCCTGCGGTTTATTGTACTTAATTCCGTTTTCCACCAGGTTGCTGAACATCTGCTGAAACCGAGTAGGAGAGCAGGATACAAACAGATCTTCGTCCGCGTCCAAGCTGAGCTGGACGCCGCATTTTTCGGCAACGGGCGTCAAACGCTCAACACAGCTGCGCAGCTCCTGCCTTACGTTGCATTTTCGCGCGGAAGGGTCCTCCTTCGCGTTCTCGATTTGGGACAGCACGAGCATATCGTCAATCAGGTGGTGCAGACGTTCCGCCTCGATGTCCAGAACATCGTAAAAATAGCGGCGGGTCTCCTCGTCGCGGTCGGAGCTTTTCAGCAACTCAATACTGCCGCGAATGGAGGTGAGCGGAGTTTTCAGCTCATGGGTCACGTTTGCGACAAATTCGCTTCGCATCTGCTCCAGCTTCCGCATTCTGGTAATATCGGTAATGACCGCGAGCGCCGAAACCTCCTCCCCGTCGACGGGGGATACATAAACCAGAAACTGCTTCTCGTTCGGCGCGGTTACCACGGCTTCTTTTTTTGCCCTGGAGGTTTCTATCGCTTCCCGCAACAGACCCGCAACCCTGCTAATGAGCAGACTGCCTTCGAGCCTGCTCCCCTCCCGCAGTGTCGGCTTCTCAAGCAGGCGGCGTGCGCTCTGATTCAGAATAAGAAGCTCATTGCGGTCATTTACCGCAAGAACACCGTCATCCATGCCCTGCAGCACGCTTTCGAGCTGGCTCTGATTGCTCTTCAGCTGAAAGACAACGTTTTCCATGCTGGAAGCCATCGTATTAAAGGAGCGGGCAAGCTGCCCGATTTCATCCCGATAAGTACCCTGCACCCTGCTGGAATAATCACCGTCTGAAATATCCCTTGCCGTATCGGTCAGCTGCTTCAACGGCTCGGTCACACGGTAAACCAAAAGCCCGGTAACAATACAGACAATGACAATTCCAAAAAACATGCTCAAAAAGGCAATCAGCCAAAGTCTGCCGATAACCGCATCCAGATTGGCGGTCGGCAGGGCAGCCCGAATAAAATACTGACCCTTGAGGTATACCGCTTCATAATAAAAGCGCTGATTGACACTTGCGCTCATACGCGTATCATAGCCGCGCCCGTTTTTGAGTGCCTGCCGGATTTCAGGGCGGTCCATATGGTTTTGATTGATTTCTTCCGGTTCGCTGTCGCCGATTACCTTTCCGTTCAGATCAATTACGCTGATTCGCATCGGCTGACCGACTTTGGAAAGCTCGTTTCCCACGCTCGTTACGGCGGCGTCCGGATTTCTGCCGATCAGCTCCGTCTGGGTAGAAAGGATGCTCAGAGCGGTATCGAGCTGACGGGTAAACTCCGCCCGGTACTGCTTTTCCACCTGCACCACGGCAAGCAAAAAAGCCGCACAGAAGCCCGCTATGATAATTGCGGCGTTACAAAGCATCAGCCTTTTTTTCATTCCCAGCCCTCCCTCAGCAAAAATCGGTAAAATTATAGCCTACTCCGCGCACGGTTTGTATGTAAACCGGCTCATCGGAATTGTCTTCAATCTTCTGGCGAAGATAGCGGACATGCACGTCTACCGTTCGCGTATCTCCATAGTATTCCACGCCCCATACCTTATCGAGCAGCATATTCCGGGTCAGAACCTTGCCGCTGTTCCGCATCAGCATGACCAGCAGGTCAAATTCCTTGGCGGTCAGCTCCACGGGATTCCCCGCCTTTATCACGGTATGTCGGACAATATCGACACAGATTTCCCCGATGGAGAGTTTTTTCTCCGCAGCAGTCTCCTGACGGCCGGTGCGGCGAAGCACCGCGCGAACCCGCGCGCAAAGCTCCTTTACGCTGAACGGTTTGACAATATAGTCGTCCGCGCCGATTTCCAAACCGAGCACCCGGTCGATTTCCTCGCCCCGGGCGGTAAGCATCAGCACCGGCACCCCGCGCGTCGCCTCGCTTTCCCGCAGCATCCGGCACACGGCGAGACCATCCGGCTGCGGCATCATCCAATCCAGAATAATCGCGTCCGGGATTTTGAGCTTGACCGCGGCGAGCAGCTGAGCGCCGTCCGGGAATTCGGCGGTCTCGAAGCCGCTGTCTTTCAACCCGAACGCAATGAGCTTGCGGATATTCAATTCATCGTCGGCGATATACACCAACGCCATAAGAAGTCCTACTCAATATTTCGTGTTAAGGTCCGGATGAACCCCGGTTTCCATATAAATTACCCTCTCGGCGATATTGGTCGCGTGGTCACCGATTCGCTCCACATATTTGGAGATGAAAAGCAGGTCGACCTCACGCATGACATTCTGCGGATTTTCCGTAATGATGCCGCAGACCTCCAGAATCAGCTTGGAGAACATATCGTCCACATAATCGTCGCGGCGGCACACCTCTTTGGCGGCATCCACGTCCCGGCTCAAAAAAACGTCCATCGCACTTCGGAACATTCCGTGAGCGGCTTCCAGCATTTGAACCGTATGGGCGACGGCAAGGCTGTTGGTATTCAGCTCCGATGAAACCAGAATTTCGCAGATATCGGCGCACTGATCCGCCTCGCGTTCCATATCGGTCAGGATTTTCAGGCAGGCGGCAATCACGCGCAGATCGGTCGCAATCGGCTGCTGCATCGCGATTAAATTCATGCAGTACTTTTCAATGCTGTGCTCCGTCCGGTCAATTTCGTTATCGCCGGAGGCGATTTCGGCAGCTTTGGCGAGATCCATCGTGCGAAGTGCTGTGATGGTACCTTCAATCCGCTCATCGACCGTATTGCCCAGATCGGTCATCTGCGAAATCAGATTCGCAAGCTCCCGGTCAAAATGTTTTCTCGGCATTCTATCCTCTCCTTAATTATACATTTATTTCTGCCCTTTACCAGTCCATGAAATAAGTTTTGTGCGCTATCGCCGATCAGCCGAAGCGTCCGGTAATGTACCGCTCGGTACGCTCCTCCTTCGGGTTATTAAACATGGTGAGTGTATCGGTGTATTCCACGATTTCTCCGAGCAGGAAGAACGCGGTCTGGTCTGCAATGCGGGCGGCCTGCTGCATATTGTGTGTGACGATGATCACGGTAAACCGGGCGCGAAGATCATCCATCAGATCCTCGATTTTCAATGTGGAAATCGGGTCAAGCGCGCTGGTCGGTTCGTCCATCAGGATAATATCCGGCTCCACCGCAAGGGCACGCGCAATGCAAAGGCGCTGCTGCTGCCCGCCGGAAAGACCGAGTGCGGATTTTTTCAGCCGGTCCTTTACCTCGTCCCACAGCGCCGCGCTGCGCAGAGACTGCTCCACAATTTCATCGAGCTTCTGCCTGTTTTTAATCCCGTGGACACGCGGACCGTAGGCAATGTTGTCATACAGCGTCATGGGAAATGGGTTTGGCTTCTGGAACACCATGCCCGCGCGCTTTCGAAGAAGGGTGACGTCGGTGCGCGGGTCGTAAATATCCTCGCCGTCGATTGTTACCTTTCCTGTGATTTTACAGTTTTCCACCATATCGTTCATCCGGTTCAGCGTTTTCAGGCAGGTGGACTTTCCGCAGCCGGAGGGGCCGATAAACGCCGTCACCTTATTACAGGGAATTTCCATATCGATTCCTTTGAGTGCGTGAAAATCCGCGTAATATAAATTTAAATCGTGAATTGAAATCTTACTGTCCATATTCTATCTAATCCCTTCGTTCGCATTTATCGTCAATTAACTTCAAAACCACCCCGTTTTAAAATCAATTGACTCTGTTTCATTTCTCCGGGCCGTTACAGGCAAGGTTCAGCCTTTTCGCAGCATTCTGGAGAGCAGACCGGCAAGGCGGTTGAGCAGAAACACCAGAATCAAAAGCACCGCCGCGGTCGCGTAGGCGATGTGCATTGCGTCCGGCGAGGAGGCCTCACGCGCGGTCTGGTAAAGATGCAGCGTCAGGGTGCGCCCGCTTGCAAAGATCTGGCTGAAAAAGCCCTTCGGCATATTGTACGATAATCCGGAGGTAAACAGAAGCGCGGCGCTCTCACCGACAATGCGCCCCATCGCCAGAATCACGGCGGTCAGTACACCGGACATCGCGCAGGGAAGAACAATTCCCAGAACGACCCGCAGCTTACCCGCGCCAAGCGCCATCGCACCCTCCTTATAGGAAGCGGGCACGGCAAGCAGCGATTCCTCCGTGGTTCGGATGATCGTCGGAAGAATGCTGATCGCCATGGTAAGGCTGCCTGCCAGAATCGAGGTCTGTAAACGGAACAGGATGCAAAAAACCGTATAGCCAAACAAACCGAACAGGATGGACGGGATTCCGGAAAGCACCTCCGTGGTAAATCGGATTGCCTTCACCAGCCTGCCCTGTTTGGCGTACTGGGTAAGGTAAATGGCGGAGGAAATTCCGATCGGCGCGGAAATCAGCAGCGTAATCACAACGATATACATCGTGTTGATCAGCATAGGCAGAATTCCCTTGAGCTTATCGTTAGTTTCGGAATAGGGTGTGATAATGAACGACCATGAGAGATAGGGAACCCCGTTTACAAGAATATATCCGATAATTCCGACAAGGGTTACGACAGTGATTGCCGCCGCCCCGTTGATGAGGACTTTCAAGGCCGTATCGGCGGTACGTTTTTTTCTGGCATAAAGAGAATTACCGTGCATCCATCTGCACCCCCCTCTTCGAAATATAAGTAAAGCTGATGTTCACAATCATGATGAAAACAAACAGAACCAGTCCGATCGCAAACAGTGCCTGACGATGCAGACCGGAGGCATAGCTCATCTCCATTGCGATGCCTGTGGTGAGCAGGCGTACCGTTCCGAGAAGCGAAGGCATGTTCACCACGTTGCCAGCCACCATAATAACCGCCATCGTTTCTCCGATCGCACGTCCGACGCCCAGAATCACGCCCGCGAGAATTCCGGAACGGGCCGCCGGAATGCTGACCTTAAAGATCGTCATGGTCGGAGTTGCTCCAAGCGCAAGAGAAGCCTCGCGGTAAGCCTGGGGCACCGCCCGCAGGGAGGTTTCCGTAACGCTCACGATCGTGGGCAGTACCATAACCGCAAGAATCAGTACGGCCGCAAGAAGGCTGTCTCCAATGGTATTCCCCTGAAACAGCGGGAAGCTGCGGATAGCAGGTACAATCACCAGCATACCGAAAAAGCCGTAAATAACGGACGGAATGCCTGCCAGAAGCTCCACGGCAGGATGAACCAGACGGGAAACCTGCGGCTTGGCGGTTTCCGCGAGGAAAACAGCGGTCAGAATTCCGACCGGCACCCCGATAACAATGGCGCCAAAGGTTCCCGCAACGGAGGAGAGAATGAGCGGAAGGATTCCGAACGTATTTGCTTCCGCGTTCCAGCTCGTACCCAGAAGAAAATTGCCCAGACCGATTTGCGCGATGGCGGGAGTACCCGCCGCGAAAATATAGACGGTAATTAAAAGAACCGAGCCGACCGAAACACAGGAGAACGCCAAAAAAACAGATTCAGCCAGTTTTTCCGTGCCACGCGTCCAAAGGGACAGGACCGCGCAGAGCAAGCCTCCGACCAGAATATAAATCGAAGGCCAGAGGTAACTGACGCTGATTCTGCTGATATTCAGCCGGGTCACGGCCTCCTGAATACCGGAAGTCGTAATCAAAACAATCATCGGGGTAATGGCGGAAGCAGCAAAAGAAGAGCCTGCCGCAACCGGCTTTTTCAGCACAAGCAGCAGCACACCCGCCAGCGCGAGCAAAACGCCGGCCGCGACCGCAACGCGCGTAAGAGCGGGAATCGTCACCAGACCGCTCAGCTTGGGTCCCACGACACGCATCCCGGCGGTGGTCATCAGCTGATAGCCGCTGACCGAGTAAACCGTATCTTTAAATACAAACCGTATGTAGGGAAGAAAAAACGCCGTAACGGAGAGAAGGCCTAACATTACTGCTAAGCCTCTCCTGATCCGATTCTTCTTTTTCTGTCTTTGCGCGATTTCCGCGCTCATCATTGATGTACTCATTTTGCGGTAACCAGACCTACCTTCTTAATGACCGCCTGACCTTCCTCCGATGTGATGAATTCGAACCAGGCCTTCACAAGATCGCTGTCCGTTCCCTTCTTGTAGATTTCAATGAACGGTCTTTGTGCCTTATAGCTTTTGTTCACAATGTTTTCTTCGGTTGCTTTGACCCCATCCACTTCTACCGCCTTAATGGTATCATTAACGGAATCGAGGGAAACATAGCCGACGGTGCCTTTATCGCTGCTGACCTTTGTTACAACCTCGCCCGTTGAGGAAAGCTCCGCCGCATATTTGCATTTTTTTGAGCACTTAAATATACTTTCAAAGCCGTCGCGTGTACCGCTTGCCGCTTCTCTGCCCAGAACGGTGATTTTCAGATCATCGCCGCCGACTTCCTTCCAATTTTTAATATCTCCGGTAAAGATTTTCGTAATCTGCTCGCTGGTCAGGTTGGAGATTTTATTGTCTTTGTTGACGGCGATTGCGATACCGTCTATTGCGATTGGTACGATTTCATAATCGCCCGGTTTTTCTTCATCCTTCATATTTCTGGAAAGATCGCCGATGAGGGCTGTGCCCGCGCTGACCGCCTTCGCCGCGTCGCCGGAGCCCGTGCCGCTCTTTTCCACAGTAACGTCCGGATATTTCGCCTGAAAGGCTTCGCTGAGAGCCTGACAAACCTTTGCCATTGAGGTGGAGCCGTTTAAGGTCAGTTTTCCGCTCAGCTCCGGTGTACCGGTAGAAGCAGGAGTTTGCGACACCGCGGCAGAAGCCTCTGAAGCCGCAGGGGCGGTTGAAGCGGTTCCCTGAATTTCGGAGCTGCACCCCGCAAACGCCAGCGCCGAGCAAACAATGGAAGCCATTAGTATTCCGGACATTATTTTACGCATGTAAAAATCCTCCTGTAATTTCATATTTCTTAAGTACAGGATTCATTGTAAAAGTCCAATGTAAATTCTATGTTAAGTTTAGTTTAGATTAAACTTAATTAATTATACCGACTAAAGCAAAGTACAAAAAGAGCGGCAGAACAAACTGCCGCCCGTATACAATATAGTCGATTGCTATATGATAAAAGTATATGTTTAAACCTTTGTAAGCAGGAGATCGCACTGCCCGTGAATCTTATAGGCACCCATCCCGGCCGGAACAAAGACGCTGTCGCCGGTACGAATGGAAAGGGAAGCGTTTGCGTAACGCAGCTCCGCCTCGCCGGAAAGGCACAGGATGGAGTGAAAGCTGGTTTCGTTCGCAGTCAGCTCCGCCGCATCGGATATTTCCATCCGATAAACCGTGAAGTACTCACAGGAGGCAAGCAGGGTGCGGTTAAACCCGTTAAGGGCTTCTGTTTCTCCCTGCGGCTTTGCCGGACGCTCCGGTTTTTCCAGCTTTGTTACATCGAGCGCTTTTTCAATATGCAGCTCGCGCCCGCGTCCGTCCTTGTCTACCCTGCCGTAATCATAAATGCGGTACGTGGTATTGGAATTCTGCTGAATCTCCGCAATGACGATTCCCGCTCCGATGGCGTGGAGTGTTCCGGATTCAATAAAGAAAACGTCCCCCGGGTGCACCGGCACCTCGTTGAGCACCTCCAACAGGGTGTTACTTTCAATTCTTTCCCGAAATTCCTCTTTTGTTATCGGCTTTTGAAAGCCGTAATACAAACTAGCGCCCGGCTCGTTTTCGACGATATACCACATTTCTGTTTTGCCGTATTCGCCCTCGTTTTTTAGCGCGTACGCGTTATCGGGGTGAACCTGCACGGAAAGACGATCCTGCGCATCAATCAGCTTGACCAGAACGGGGAATTCCTCGAATTTGCCGCAGTCCGTGCCCAAAACCGACCGACCCTCCCGCCCGATATAATCCCGCAGTGTCATGCCGGCAAACTCCCCCTGGGCGATTACAGACATCCCGTCCTTATGGCAGCTAAGCATCCAGCTCTCCGCGAGCTTTGCCTCTGCGCTCTCCTGATGATATCTGGTTCTCAATTTTGTCCCGCCCCAAAGATAGTCCTTGCACGGCGCAATCAATTTTAATGGTTCCATCTGTCTCCACTCCCTATCAAAATACTTATCTATCATACTCCGCGCGAACGCTTCTCGCAAGAGAAAATTTCCGGGTCCGCATTAAATGCACCTTTTAATATTCTATTCGCCTCCCGGGTGAATCAGAATGTCATCCCGGGTACGTTTTAATTCTAATTTTGTCTTTACTTCACTCCGCTAATAAGGTACAATAATATAGTCATTAACTCCAGAACCACCCGGTCATTACGGTCTGTTTCTCGTGTCGCTGCGTTGTTCTCCCCGGCAGGCGGCAGTCTGGCTTTGTCATCCGCCTTGCATCACAAAAAACATCCTCGAAAGGGCGCTTTTCAAGTTAATCGACTATCATGCTGGTTCAAATAATTTTGAGGTGGAATTCATATGAAAAAGATTATATCCTTGATATTAACGGCTTCGGTCGCATTATCCTTCGCTTCCTGCGGGCTCGCGGGAAACGCGGCTTCAGCCGCTCCGGCTGCCGGCGCGGCACCCTCCGGCAGTGATGAATCCTGGAGCAAGGTACAGAGCACGGGCAAGCTGGTTCTTGGTCTTGACGACGCGTTCCCGCCGATGGGATACGTCGACCCTAAAACCGGAAAGCTGGTCGGTTTTGACATCGATGTTGCGGCGGAAGCCTGCAAACGTCTGAAAATCGAACTGAAAACTCAGGCGATTGACTGGGACAACAAAGC
>JAEZWL010000019.1 GCA_023420245.1 Bacillota bacterium
TCCTTGAACTCGTCGCTGTATCTTTTTATTCCTTTTTTCCCTGACATGACAAAACCTCCCGTCGTATTTTCATTCTACGACGGGAGGCTTTTTCTTTCAATGTCCATTTTCAATGGTTCTGGTCAGATATAGAGTGGCTTTGTGCTAATTATGACATAATTCGATTAGCTTTTTGTAAGCAAGGAAGTTTTCGCTGGGTATATTTGAAACTTCTATCTGAAAAAGGATTAGCTACGCCCCATGCATCATTGCATCTTGAAAAATTGACGCATGAATTCAAAAAGTATTATGGTGATAACTTGTTGAATATATGGGGAGTAAACTTTGACACTTCAATGAGCAAAATATGGATTTCGACGATGTGCAGAAATACTCAAAGATCTTTCCAACCATTACGGCATGTTTTATTGGCGCAATTTCTATGTGGCTCTTTAAGGGAGTTCATATCTTATGCCGAAAATTTTGATAGCAATGTTAATATAAAGCCCTATTTCTATCATGACCCAGAGGATATGGAAAATAAATTAAAGACCTACCGCTGCAGATGGGAAACTACTTGTACACGTTACCCAGATAAATGCCAAAATGATATACGCAAGTCTATACCGGCTGTGTACACTTGGCTTTTTCGACACGATAATGTTTGGCTTAAAGAACATTCTCCTAAAAAGACTGAATCGACGATAAATCGAACGTACATCGACTGGGAAGAAAAGGACAACAAATTAAGTATGGAAATACTTCAAACAGCAGAAACGCTTTTGCATTTATCAGGCAAACCGGTATGGATTACCACCAGGAAAATTGGAAATACACTCGGCTGTTATGGAATACTTGAAAAGCATATACAACAGTTACCTAAGACTCAAAAAAGTTTGGATTGCGTAACTGAAACCAGAGAGCAATATCAATTTCGAAGAATTAATTGGGCTATTTCTCAATTTGAAGATAAGGGTGAGCCAATTGTAGTGTGGAAAGTTATGAGATTAGCTGGTATACGGGAGGAGTTTTGGAATGAATGCTGGGAAAAGATGGACAAAGTGGATATCATAGCAAGAAAGTTGAAGTAAATTTTAATTTTGACATTATTTGTTTTACCTCCTGTTTGAATTGACAGCTTTTTCTTTCTGCTGTACAATTAAGAAGAAAAATGTTGAAATATCAGGGGGCGAATAGTAAAACTCTGCAATCAGGCAGAGTTTTACTATAGGTAAAGAGAAAGGGAAAAATCATTCGGCCCCGTTCCAATGGTGAATCAGAAAGGTGGGATTCGAAGTGGCGTTTCAAGCCGCACTTTTGGAGAGTATTTCTCAGACAAAGTATTTGTCTGCCGATAACTATATCCAATACAGAGCCATCATGCGCATATTCTATTTGGAATATCAGAAAATGCATTATCAGCTGGACAAGGAAACGATCTTGGTTCAGCTTCATGAAGACACTATTTTCGCCCAATATTCACCGGAACAGTTGACGGTGGATCTGGATCAGATGGTCAATTGGAAAAATCTAACCCAAATTCAGGATCCGCATAAAGTCTATACGGTAGCCGATTTTAAGAACAGGCAATTTCAGTATATGATGTCCCAGATAGCCCTGGAAATTGAGCGGATGACCATTACCTTGGAGAACATCCATACCCGAACAGCAGGTCTGTCTTTCAGCGCATTCCGGCGAATCCATGATGCGCTAAGTACGGCGACTCGTTTGGATGAATTGTCTAAAAAAGAAATCATCGCATGGTGGCAGGATCTTCAGGAAGATTTTAGCCGCCTGAGCCAAAACCATCAGGATTATTTGCGGGAATTTTATGGACCCACTGCTGAAAAAAGCATGAAGTCCACTGCCTTCATCACTCACAAGCAACGTTTGATTCGCTATTTGGAAGAGTTTATTCAGGACTTGCAGAGCAGCTCTGCCCAGATAGCGGCCCAGCTAGAAGCTATTCCTCCAGAACAGGCAGAGCATATTATGAGGCTTGTGCATCAAAGCCAATTGGATCTGCCACGGCCGCAGTCAGAGCAAAGCCCCGACTGGGAAACAGATCTTCTAAAACAGGACAAGGGCGTATGGCAGTCTTTGGTTCATTGGTTTGTCGGAGAAAATTCCACTGCCAATCAAGTTATGGAGGTTACGAACGAGATCATCCGCCGGATTGTGCAAAACGCAGCTCTTTTGGTACAGATGCAAAATATGGGCGTCAGCAAAAAAGCGGAAATACATCGGCTGCTTTCTCTCTTTGCCGAATGCAAGGATCTAAAAGAAGCACACAGGCTTTCTTCTCAGGTGTTTGGAACCCAGGAAGTCAGACATTTTTGCGTCAACGCACCGCGCGATACCGAGCGAATTGACATCAGCACCTATGACGAACCTCCGATGGAATATGCTGTTCAACCTCGCGTGCGTACTTACAAGCCCAGGATAGATAAAAGCAGTTTTTCTGACAAATCGGAGGATAAGAAAATGCAGCGCCAGTTGATTCTTGAAGAACAGCACAGGCTGCGCCGGCTTGTGGAAGGTTATATCAAAGACGGGGTTTTGGATTTCAGCGCGATGAAAACTCCCCTAACACCAGATATCAGAAATATTTTTCTGTCCTGGGTAGCTGCAGCCAATCTCAGTCAGGATCATCGGGGACGAACGGAGTATGGGCAAACTTTCTCATTGAAGCGAAGAGGGGACGGGAACTGCCGACTTCCTTGTACAGATGGGATATTGACGATGCCAGACTATGTCCTGGTTTTTGAAGGTAAAGCGTATGAATGAACTGCGTTCTCTTCTGGATCGGTTTTGGATTATCAAGAGTCAGGACAAACAGCTTTATTTTGATGTGAAACGTGCACTGCCGCAGTACCGCCGTTTCATTAATGAACTTTTGGGCTGGAATCTCATTGTCAATGAATCTGTCATTAAATTGGAAAAGGTGCCACCCCGGTCGATGCCATGGATGGGGATAGAGAGCTTTACCGACACCATGGATTATTGTTTGCTTTGCGCATTGCTTCTCTATTTGGAGGATCTGGATGACGGAGAGCAGTTTTTGCTTTCGTCTCTGACTGAAGCCATTGAAACCTATATGACCGAGTTTTGCCCAGTAGACTGGACAAAATATGTCCATCGGAAGTCTCTGATTCGGGTTCTTTTGTATGTGCAGAGCATGGGGCTGCTTGTGGTCTATGATGGAAACAGCGAAGGCTTCGGGAACAAGCAAGACCAGGAAGTGCTCTATGAAAACACCGGGCTGTCCCGGCATTTTTCCGTTCACTTTGGCCGGGACATCTCGGATTGCCTGACCGTTGAAGATTTCGAGGCTTTTTCTTGGGGTGAGGACTGCGAGCGGGGGCGGCAGCGGATTAACCGCGTCTATCGCCAGCTGACCTTGGCTCCCGCGCTTTACTGGTCGGAGGGGGATCGGGCTGATTACGAGTATGTCAAAAATCAGCGGCAGTGGCTGGAGATAAATCTGGACAATGCTCTGGGTGGAGAATTGCATATCCACAAGAACGGGGTCTTTTTTGTGTTCAATGAAGATTCCCCTTTTGGCGTTTGCCATCCCAGAGATTTAGCCCTTTCAGATGTGGCCCTTCTTTTATGCTCGCTCATCCGTGAACGGGTAATGCGCGGAGAGATTGATCGGCGTGAGGATGATATGATTGTTCTGACGCATCGCGAATTCCGACACTTGGTAAATACATGCAAAGATAGCAGCGGAAGCGGCTGGGGCAAGCAGCTTCGCGAGCTTTCTCAAGACAAGCTCTATCAGGAGCTGCTTACATACATTGAAAGTTGGATGCTTGCTAAAGACCATGGTGATTATCTGTTGATTTGTCCCGCGGCCGGTAAGTGGACCGGAAACTTTATAAAAGGTTTCAGCGGGAACCGGAAAGGAGTGCAAGAGGATGGAACGATGGAAAATGCATAGGCTTGGATTCGTGAATTTCTGGCTCTATGACGTAGAAGAATTTGACCTTGAAGATGGGCATATTTTACTGCGCGGCGCCAATGCTTCCGGCAAGTCCATCACAACGCAGAGTTTTATTCCCTTTCTGCTGGACGGTAATAAAAGTCCCGAACGCTTGGATCCGTTTGGGTCACGAGACAGGCGAATGGATTTTTACTTGCTGGGAGATGGCGAGCGGGAGGAATCCACTGGCTATCTATACTTGGAATTCAAGAAAAAAGGGTTGGAAGAGTACCTTACCATTGGCGTTGGTATGCGGGCACAAAAAGGAAAAAATATAGATTTCTGGGGCTTTTGCCTGTGCGACGGAAGGAGAATCATTTCGTCGCAAGTTCAGCTTTATCAAACTGTTGGTGATCAGCAAATTCCTTTGAGCAAGCAAAAGTTAAAGAACCTGCTTAATGACAGCGATAACTGGGCGGAAAGCCCGGGTGCCTATAAGCAACTAGTCAATGACCGCGTATTTCAATTCCGGGATATCCGCCAATATGAGCAGCTCATTCAGCTGCTGGTCAAAGTCCGTGCCCCGAAGCTGTCCAAAGAGGCGTTTCGCCCTTCCGAGGTAAAAAAGGTTCTTAACGATTCTCTGCAGATATTGACTGATGAGGATCTGTCGGCTATGGTCAGCACAATGGAACGGATGGACGATCTGGAAGACACGCTGCATGACTACCGTGCCGCAATGCGTGACGCCATGACAATCCGCAACGAGTATACTCGTTACAACCAATTTATTCTGGGACAAAAGGGACAGGCATATCTGAATGCGCTTAATAAGACGGAGCGTCTGCGGAACTCATTAAAAGATGCTCAGGAGGCGTTGGAAACTCGCAAGGCAGAACTACAGGAGCAGACTGCGCGCTGCGAAGATGCAGATGTACGTCTTGAACAGGCGAAAGCCCGGCGTGAGGCGATGGGTAATGACGATATCACCGAAAAACGTCGTCAGATGGAAACGGAGGAAGAGCGCCGAAAGCAATTGGAGCAGCAATACTCCGATACTGAGCGGCAGCTTGAAGCTATTCAATGCAACATTGATAAAAATGAACTCAAGCTTAGAGATCAGACACAAACCAGAGAGGATGCGCGCGCTGGACTACGTGGCGACGTTCGCAGACTGGATGAATACAACAGCATATTGGATTTAGGAGATGCTCATCGGAATTATACTGACGGCCTGAAGGCCGAACACCCGACCGATGCAGACCAGCGAACACTTCAAAAAGCACTGAATGAAAGGAAAAAGTTAATTTCCGAGGCTTTAGCAAGTTTGCAGAAAGTCGGGCAGGCACAAGCTGGCTATGATATCGCATGCCAGGCTCTTGACCAGGCTCTTGCTGAAACAGAAGCGACAAAGCGAGAACTGCGCGATGCAGAACAGCAGGATCAGGAGGAGAGGGATCGACTCATCGAAGCCATACTATCGCGACAGAGCACAAATCAGGAACTGGTCTTTTCTCAGTCCGATTTATTGACTCTCCGGAAAGCTGTGACTCAATATCGTTCACCCGGAGACTGGAGTTCCGTAAGGCAGCTGATAGATGACTGCCACTCCCGGCGGCAGGGGCAACTGATGGAGAAAAAACTATCTTCCGAACAGGCACTGAGGGAAGCTCAGTCAGAAGTGGACAGAATAAGCCGCGACCTGGACAGGGTTCGCAGTCAACCGGAACCCGTGCCGCCGCGCAGCCCGCAGATTGAAGCCACGCGTATCTTCTTGGCTATGCAGGGAATCCCATGCGTTCCTTTTTATGAGACAGTGGATTTCCGACCGGAGTTGTCCGAGAAGGAGCGCGACCTTCTGGAAGCTCAGTTAAATGACGCCGGATTGCTGGATGCGCTGGTTGTATCAGAGGAGCATAGGCAGTCACTCGCAGGGTTACTGACAGAATATCCGGATCGTTTTTTGATACCGGGCACCCCTGTACAAAATCCGGTAACATCTTTGGTTGCAGACGCATCATCTCCTCTCGGCAGTGCGGCGGCTCAGTGTTTGCTGGGGATTTCCTGTTCGAATTTGACTGCGAATATTGCATTGCTGCCGGACGGTTCATTTCGAAATGGCATAATTCAGGGATATAGTCATGTCGAAGTCTCTGCCGGTTTTGTGGGTGCAACCGCAAGACGGGCCAATAGAGGGCGGCAGATTCACGCATTGGAAGAACAGCTTCGCACGGCGGAGCATCAACGGGATTACAAACAAAATGAGGTCGATGCACTCAGTTCTCGCTTAAAACTACTTGCCGAAGAGCGTTCGGCTATGCCGACGACGATCGATCTGGATCAGGCGCTGGATCTTTTGGAACAGGCCCGCCAAAAAAACGCGCGAGCGAAAGAAGAGCAAATGAAGAAAGCCGACGCGGAACAGGAGGCCAAGCGTCAGCTTACCCGCTTTGAACAGGAGATACGGGAGAAGAGCAGAGAATTACCTTATGCCAGGACGGCAGATGCCTATGAGGAGGCCTCTGATACCGTAGGCGACTATGGTAATCTTTTATCTGAACTCTACGGGAACTGGAACAAGCTGCGGTATATCATTCAATCCGTTGCAGATCTGACCGACACCATTGACGGACAGAGAGATATTGCGGATGGGATGCAGAAAAAAGGAATCGTGGAGAAAAGGATGCTGGCAGCTTCCGATGCAAAAATCCAGCAGATTCAGAAGTTTCTGAATTTGCCGGAAAATCAGGAGCGGGCCCGGATGATTTCAGGATTGGAAAGTGAGATTGCCGAGCAGAGTGGCATCAAAAACAATTCGGAAATTAATATTTCCGCCCTGAATGTAAAGGTCGAAAACGCAGGGCTGGAAGTCGAGCGGCAGAATAAAGATCTGCTTTCCTCCGTATTTTCGGAGCAAGATCTGGAGAAATATTTTTCTGAAGATTTGTCACTTGGCTTTACTATTACGCGCGATGATCTTTCGTTATCACAATATGCCCGTCAGGCGCAAAGCGGTGTTCAAGCTGCGGATCGTGAGCGGACTCCTGAAAAAATGGGAGAATCGTTACAGAACAACTATCAGCAGCACAATAATTCCTTGTTAAAATATATGCCTAGAATCGAGACCATTTTCGATGCGCCATCTCAGGTTGGAGTATTGCGTCAGCGTCTTGTGATTACATTGCAAAAAGATGGTAAAGAGCTATCCCTATACAATTTTATTGAGGAATTAAAAAAAGATATCGAGTTGACGGAAGTAGTACTTGAACAGAAGGACAGGGAGCTGTTTGAAGACATACTTACGGATACCATTAGCTATAAACTCCGTGCTCGTATTGAAGAAAGTCAGCAGTGGAGTCAGGACATGAGTGCTTTGATGAAGTTGCTGGATACCTCGATGGGACTAACCTTCAGTCTGGATTGGAAAGCAAAGAAGGCTGAGGGTGCTGAGGAACTTGACACTGCTCAGCTGGTCATACTTCTCAATAAGGCTCGGACGCTTTTGACGCGCGCGGATAGTCAACGAGTTTCCTCTCATTTTCGCGCCAAAATAAAAAAATCGCGTCAGGCTGCAGAGACGCGCGAGGAAGCGGTAAACTACGCAGATTTGATTCGGGATGTGCTGGACTATCGTACTTGGTATGAGTTTCAGCTTTACTATCACCGAAAAGGTGAGGCGAAACGTGAGCTGACTGACCGCAGTTTCAATACTTTCAGCGGCGGAGAAAAGGCTATGGCCATCTATTTGCCCCAGTTTGCGGCCGTATCGGCGCAGTATCAAAAAGCGGGCTCCTGCTGTCCGATGCTTCTAGCCTTGGACGAAGCTTTTGCGGGGGTTGACGATAAAAACATAGGGGCGATGTTTGATCTGGTACACAGCCTGGATTTCGATTACATTATGAACTCACAATCTCTGTGGGGATGCTATTCATGTGTCCATAGCCTTGATATCGCTGAATTCCATCGACCTAGTAACGCTCAGGTCGTTACCATATTACGTTACCGATGGAATGGGACAGAAAGAACACTCTTGGAAGGATAGGTGAGAAAATTGCATGCCGAAGCCTGTGCAGCTTATTTCGCAGAGCATCAGGCCTATCAACGGATTATGGAGGAGATGCTCCGAAAATATCGAGGACTTGGACGCGTAGGTGGCCAGATATGTCTAAAGGATGCCGCTGATGATGAGTGCCAAGCAGCCCGTGCTGTATTTGGCCGTCCGTTTTCTAATCCTTTGAAATTTAAGCTCCAAGAGTTTGAAGCTGCCCTCCAAACCACACCTTATCAGGGAGTATCCCTACCAGAATTGCTAGAAGCATACTTTGGAATTCAAATTTTAACCCAGCAGGAGGAACATAAGAAAAAAGCAAACGCTCTGTCTGAGCTTATAAGCAAGGTCAGCAATGAGGTGGACAATCAAACCTGCCGCTGCTGGCTCCGTTCGTTGTTGGAACCCCAATCAGGGGGGTATGTACTGGTTCGTAGGAGTTTGGAGTCCGGCGAGGTCGAATCTGCCTTGACGCATGCTTGCAAAAGCGTAGCATGGCTTGAAGAGCATACAGGAGAAGTAATTCGCTTGGCCGTGCTTAGTGCTCGGGTCACTTCCGACCCACACACTTTAGACAGCAATACTATGGCGGGAAAGCTATTGCTGCATTTGCTGACATTTTCTCAAGGGGTACATTTCCCTTCAGACGCAGAACAGAGAAATATGCTTTATTACAAAGCTGGAATTCTATGTGATAGCATCTCTAGCTCCGTGACTCAATTAGGACTGATTCTCAGTGTGGGGGAACAAGAGCATCTCGCTTATCAGTACTTTCGACAGTCCTGTGAGGTTTGTACGTTGACACTTACAAATTTAGCAAATTTGTCCACTGCATTCAGTCCGTCACGCCATGTTTACCTGGTTGAAAACCAGATGGTTTTCTCTCAGCTTTGCGACCACGCAAGTGAATTTCATTCCCCATTAATCTGTACTTCAGGACAGCTTCAGGTGGCTGTGCTTCGTTTACTGGATATGCTGGCAGCGTCAGGCACAACATTTCACTATTCCGGCGACTTTGATGGAGGGGGGCTGTCTATAGCGGATCGCTTAACTGTCCGCTATCCGGGTTTGTTAGAACTGTGGCATATGTCCTCCAAAGACTACACTGTTGCATGCTCTAAAAAAAAATTGGGTGAAATCAGCATACGAAACCTGCAAGGCTTGTCCCATAAAGCATTAAACGAAACAGCGGCAGCTATTTTAGAAGAGGGATATGCCGGCTATCAGGAATTATTGCTACCTGCAATGTTAGAAGATCTGACGAAAACTCCGTAACTTCCAAAAATATCCTTAAACTCTTGCCTTTTAATAGATCTTGCCTTAACCACTCTAAGAATGCAGTCGCATCTGTAGTAGCCAATCCCCTAACCCATTCCGGAAGGAATTCCAGTTTTGCAATAGCCTTTTTACCTTTACCAACTATTTCAGCAACTCTGCCAAAACCTTTAACGTTGCAATATGCTTTTATCCATGCATACTTAGCGGCACTGTGTATTTCTTTTGGTGAAGATATTCCAGACAATGATATTCGAAGCACCACGGTCTCATTAGTAAGAGCATCTTTAAATTCATGTTCTATGAGATGTGTTTTCCACATCCCCATTCTCCTGTCAGTAACAAAGCACTTACAGGTGTCACTGCCGGAGTATAATTGACCCAAATCGCCGAAAAAATTGACCCACACCAAATCAAGGTCTACCATAAAGTTTGTGAGAACTTGTATAGGAGTGACCGGAATGATAAGGAGTGGGCTAATACTCATGATACGCGAAAAAGCAAAAGATAGCAAGAGCAGCTATGCCATCGGAAATGCATTAGGCATTTCATAAGCTATCCTGATTCCATACCGACCTATTCCAGTATACATGCAATAGTCGTATGTACCCTTTGGATAAAAGTAATATATTTCGTTTTCATTGGTAAATAGCAGAATAGTACCGGATTTTTCTGCGGGAACGATGCCCTTTACAATGTCGCCGCCCAGTAGGTCATTGATTTCCGCTCTAATCTCAAATTTCTGATTAAATATTATTGTGTAACCCCCATTTTTTTATCTCAGCGTATTTCCTTCATAAAAAATAGAATTTTATCTTCTAGAATCATCATATTCTTCTTTTTAATCTCGCATTGCCAAATAACTAAGCAAGCCCAGCCTTTAGCACGAAGCTCTAAATAGTTTTTTTCGTCGCGCTCTTTATTTTTCACAATCTTGTGTTCCCAAAACTCCGCATTGCTTGTAGGCAACTTGCCTCGTGAGCAGTCATGACCATGCCAAAAACACCCATTGATGAAAATTGCTTTTCTTTGTCCGGGATAAACAATATCCGGCGAACACTCTAGCTGCGAGGTGGATAGCCTGTAGCGGTTAAAGCCGAGTTTGCACAACAGGCCTCGGATAAGAAGCTCTTGCTTTGTTCCTTTGTTTTTCACCGAGCGCATTATTTGCAATCGTTTTTCTTCGTCAAAAATATCAGACATAAATATCACATCCAAATGTTCTCGCACACATTGAGCCTGTTGTTTGCAAAACTCTGGCGGCAATGCATTTCCTATCATCAATGCAAGTGATCCTCGTGGAATATCGGTTGGAAACTTATAATCTTTTGGGAATGTTTGCAACATAGCTGCTTCTCTTGCAGTTATGGTTCTATCTTCTTGCGGATGTAAAAAACGACCTTTTGAGGGGTTAAGGCAGCCGCCCGTTATCGTAGATGAAACGGCATCCCATCGTAAACGACCATATACATCCTTGAACCCAATGCCTGTTTTTTTATGACACTCTAAAATATACTCATCCGGTAGATCGCTCCTACTTCCTCCATCATGCGGCGTAAGTTCAATCTGCCGCTGTACTTTGGGTGTATGTGTCGGATAGATTTTATGAATAGGGTCGTTAGTAACATCCGGGCTTTCTAAATCTTGAATGGTTGTTCTTACAGTAGCAATGCTATCATGACCTTCTTTAATTCGGATAACACCAACCAATGACCCCAACAATACTAAGCGTTTTCTACGTTGAGGCACGCCATATCTAGCAACATTTACAACTTTATAATCTATCGCATAGCCTATCTGCTCCAACTTGTTGACTACTTCCTTAAAGTCGGCATATTCCGAAAGTGCAGGAACATTTTCAAGCATAATAGTAACTGGTCGCAACTCGTCTGCAAAGCGATAAAACTCGTGAATCAATTTGTTGCGAGGATCGTTGACTGCGCCTTTTTTATTTTTTCTCCGCATTGATGAAAAACCTTGACACGGCGGACAAGCCGCTAATAGGTGCAAAGGTTCACCTTTCAGCAGCTCAGCAATATCCTGTGCACGAACATCCAGGATATTTTTATGAAATAAAATAGTATTTTCTTTATGATTCATTCTGTAGGCGGATGCAGCGTTATCGTCTAACTCAATCCCTGCAATTACATCAAATCCTGCCTGGCGCAATCCTTCCGTCATTCCACCACAGCCACAAAACAAATCCACAGCCGTATATTCCCGCATTATCTATCACCCGTCATTTGTTAGAAATCCATCGGCTATAAAACCCTATATCCTCATGTTCAAAAGTGCCGATAATCATACCGCGATCTAGAAAGACATTAAATTCTTCGCAGCTTGTTTCCGGCAAGAGGACACAAGCATGGCATGCGGCCAAATTCAGGGCATCACGCCCTTGACCCTGTTCTGTGGAAATACAAACAGGGTCGTTTGAGCATATTCTGCTTGCCTCGACAGCCTTCCTAAACGCCTGCGGCAACGCATCCGGCCTCCCTTGGCGAACCAGCCCACCCAAGGTTCCTTCCGAATCCCCGGATGCCGTATAAATAAAGATGCCAGCCATTTCTTTGCCATCTTCTTCCGACGCACAATAAATGCGCTCACGTAGAGATGCAACCGTATAACCACATTCGAAGCTTAGTTGGCGAATTAAGAGATGAGCCAAGGTATGTAAAAAAACAAACTGAGGTGTAATCTCTCTCGGTATCATTTCCCCCATAGCAGTAACCGAAAAATTTCCGCTCATCTCCTTGGCTCGTGCTTGGATAATCAATTGAGAATTTGTCCAATTATCAAGGGCCTCCCTATCAAATTCTAAGAAAATACCCTCACCACGCACTTCATAAGCCGGATACCAAGTCGTTTCCGGCTCTTTAACCGATACAAATCCGGGAGTGTCCCTTCCCGTATCTGATGACCCCGGAGGATTTATACGTGTGAAGCCTGTCAAAGCACGAACTTCTCGTGTTTTATGGATAAGAGATACGCTTTTTAGCCCTGGAATATGATACTTATCAATATCCATACTTTCTCGTACAAAATCGTCCGTATCTAAACTCGGTTTTGCTACAATTCCGGTAAGTGCATCAAATTCTTCTGCACGATATCTGACGCTGTCTGTTTGGTAATCAGAATTGGTATCATCAACTTGTTGCAAAAGCTTTCGTTCTAAAATTGGTTTGACAATTTCAACAGTAGATAATATTTGATCTGCGATATTTTTTGCCCATCTGTCTAGCAAGCGTGATATGCGTTCGTTGATATCTTCTTCGGTACAGACCTCTTCCTTATACCCTTCAATTTTAGTTAAGCAATCTGAATAAGCGGCGCTTTTTTCAATAGCGTTGTTCAGATGATCGGAGTAGGGTGGGATTACCAACGAACTTACAGTCTTAGGGAAATATACTGATGAAGCGCCCCTTTGCATGGCACGAGGGTATGAACCACACATAACCGAATGATGTTTCCACGGTTCATTCCCACTACATGAAAAGTTACTGGTGCCGTCCTGCTCGTCTAAGCGACTAAAAATATTCGGATCGAAAGCATCGTAGAGCGTCGCTTTTGCATTGCAGGACGTACACTTAATGCTGATACCTTCCAAACCAGCAGTTGCTGTAGTTCCGGTACTAAATGTAAGATGCGGATTATCACAGATTTTTTTGGGCCCGCCAATATTTCTGCGATGTGCCCACGCTACCCAAGGGAAGTCGTCTATATGACCCTGTTCGCATGCAATAATGATACGTGCAGCCACAAGGTCTTGTTTGCATTCGGGGCAACGCGGCGTTTTCATATATGGATCACGCTCTAACTGCTTACTGGAAACTTTTCGTTTGTATTCTTTGAACCAGTCCTTAATGGGCTGAAAGCGGCGGCATCTAGGACAAAAATACCACTGTGGAAAGCGAGTATAGGAAATTCCCTCTCTAAATTGCGGCTCATCACTTCCGCCGGGCATACCGAAATATTTTACGCCAAGTGCGCGCTGTAAGCGTTCGTCATAAATTTTGATGACTTTATCGGCCCAATATTCAGGTGCAGCCGTCATTAATGTTTGGTCGGGAAAATCGACCATAGCTCCGACGCCATATTGTAGAATAGCCTGTGAACTACGGACATTATACTTTATTCTTTCCGATGGATTTGAGAAAACAATCCTGTCTTTAGGAGAAAGCGAGTTATTCATATTTCATCCTCCCAAACCAAGATGTTGGCGGCAATACTTTGATCAACATTCCGCATGGAAGTCATGGTTTCATACGCCGGATCACTTGCCGATGTTCCAAAGACCTTTAGAAGCCTTTTTTGGCCACCACTCGGAGCTTTCATCATAAATTGGTCACCATAGAAAAAGTTTTGCTCGCCTGCAATTTTAACACGCTCATGCCAATCCGTCACGACTTCATTTATGCGCTTTTCAATCTCACTTGTATCATCTTCAAGATCACTCCAAGTGCGAGCATTGATTTCGTTTACTCGATCAAGGATATATTTGCGCATTTGCTCCAATTCGTTTTGCAAGTATTCTGGATCAAATTGTACTGCGTCCTGATCGAGGGGAAGCCCGTATAAATGCCTTATCATAGATATAATGACTGCATGCAATGCTCGGTCACGCGCAGGCTTCGAAAAAGGTGTTGCTCCGGTAGGTTCAACAAAACGATAGAAGGACTCATGATAAGATTTGAATTGTTCATAATGTGAGCGATCTCTGCTTTTTGTCCCGTCATACAATACGATGGCCGCACCGGGGTATGAGCGTCCAATTCTGCTGGATGCCTGTATATATTCACTGGTCAATTTGGGTTGTCCAACAATGAGCATGGTATTTAGCCGCGCGACATCTACACCGACAGAAATCATGTTGGTTGCAAGCAATGTATTAATTGCCCATTTGCGGTTGGATATATTGTCCTGTGAATACTCAAGCCGCTCCAACTTTTCGAGAGTTTCATTGAGCTCTGATGTTGAGATTCTGCTTGTCAATTCGGAGGCTTGACCAATGGTTCGTCCACGCCCAATGCCGAAGCGATAAGCCGTTCTCTTAATAAAATCTTTTACGTCATCATCAATCATTGTGCGGCATTTTCCTAAATCTCTAAGGCTATTAAAATAAATTGCCAATGTCCAGAATTTGTCCTTTATTTCGTCCGAAAGCCGCATCATATTCACACGCTGCAAGAGCGCGGCAATCGCACGTATTTCCATCATTGCCTTCGTCTTTCCGGAAGGCATTACACCGACATATAGGCGGCCATATTTTTGCTCTTCAGAAGAGAGTTTTGCTTCACGGGCAAAGTATGAATCATCCGCATTTAAGCCTGACGGCGGGAATTGACGCACTTCACGATTATACAATACGGAGCACTGTTCCTTTGCTCTGCGTATGGTAGCTGTGGACGCAATGATTTTTGGTTTGACCCCTTTGGCAGAGCACAACGCATCTACAACAGTTTCATATAGCCCCACCATAGTACCCAGCGGGCCGGATATCAAATGCAATTCATCCTGAATAATCAGCTCAGGGGTACGATTACCCGAGCTGGTCGCAAAAAATTTGCCGACATCGTTTTTCCAAGGCAACATGGCAAATTTATCTACCGTACCAAATAGTAGCGTTGGAGGATTATCATATAATTCATCATCGACAATTTGTATTGGCAATTTGAAATTATAATCACAATCTTCTTGCGGGCAGCAAAGATAGAAATGCTTGTTGTTTTTAAGCCGATAGCCCCATTCGCCGATGACTTTCCCTTCAGCGTTTGCATCCTTAACCATTTTTGTTCCACACCAAGGACACTTCAATATCTGAAATTTATTATTCCGATCTTTTGCGTATCGAATTTGGGATGCGTCCTTGGCATCTCTGAGTTTTTCCAAATGCTCTTTTGCACCGTAGGAATCGTACGAACCGACATTCTTATTTGGAGTATGGTCTCCACCAATCCATAATCCTATAGATATAACCTCATTACCCAAGGAATAAGCCGGATATTTCTTATTTGATAATGAATCCTTCCGAATAGCTTCACATGCACATATAAGTGTTGCAGCGCGAACAAATTGTTGAGCGGCCAAAAGACGCAATGTATAACGCATAATAACAGTTGTCCCACCGGCATTATCAGGGAAGGAAATCCTTCTAAAGAAAATAGTAAAAGCAGTTAATCCCAAGTATGCTTCGGTCTTACCACCACCGGTTGGAAACCAAATCAAGTCAACAATATCGCGCTCTTGACAGTCGGGGGTTACTATTGATTGGAGACTCATAAGTAAAAAAGCCAGCTGGAATGGACGCCAAGAATAATTATCGCCCTCTTTATAGTAATCCAACGTCTTTATATGTTCTTGGAGTTCAAGGTCGCCGGGGTATTTATCCGTCTCTTGAAGTTTCAGATGAATGCGTTGCATGAACATTGCCCGATTAGCCAGCAAAAAAGCTTGTGTAATAATTGGATTTTTCCCTAAGAGGCTTAATCCGGTGTTCATGCGCTCACATGCCTCTTTACAGTTGGCAATATGCTCTTTAGCTTTTGACTGAAACTGTATTGCTAATTTGCTTTCGTCTTCGCTCATCATCTGTAAATCATCAATCCAAGACGCGTAAGAATCAATAAGTGTTTTCATAGCGCTTATTTTATCGGATATTGGAGTAGGGTCTAAGTCAGACAGAAATTTCATCGAGAGACATCCTCTATTTACATTGGAGTCTGCAATACCAAAATCCATTTGGGGCACTTCAATTTGTGGAAAAAAATCATTGACAATATAACCCAAGCCGTTTCGGTCGATGTCCCAGTAAACTGACGTTCCGTGCCCTGTACCGTATACCTTTTTGTTGCGATACAAAAGAGCTAATGACAATTCTTCTTCATCTTCGTTGTAGACCTTATTAAGCCCGGTGTATTCACAAAAGCGATATGGTGTATCTTCAGAAACGTCAATTTGGATTGACGGTTGAAAAATTGAGTTCATCCCGTTGTAGTGCCCACCCGCATCGTTAACCATCATAATGGTGATGGATGAAATGTCCGACGAGATACGTTTCCTCAATGCCGTCACTTTGACGAATGTATCGTCTAAGTTTTTGTTTTGATCTACATAGTCGGCGGCAGAAAAATCTATGTCAATAGGAACCTTATGGGGTGCTCGCACAAAGCCGTTTCTCCCTAATTGATTACATAGAGTGATTAACGGCTCTTTTAGCGCCGCCCCTTCCGTGAGGTTTTCATCGGTATTAAAGACTTGATATATATACTTTTTTTGTATTGGTTGAATCAACTTTAATAATGAGTTTTCTCGATCTATAACAGCATACGGTTGAAATTGAGCCGGCAATTCATAGCCGCTTTCGGCAAGCTTAAAAGGCACCGCGCAATCGGCTAATTTGGCTTTCTTATATGTACCGAATTGAACACTAGCAGTAATATGTTCGCTGTTTCCTTGAACAAAAAATGTAAAACCCATAGATGAAGGCATATTTTGCGAAGACAAGTTTATCTCTTCGTCCAGCGATTCTTCTTCCGGTGTGCTAACGGCTTCTTGCCTATTGTTTTGAGATTCCTCAGAAACAGAAGCCTCATCGTCTTCCTCGAGATTATCCTCGGCATTATTTTCACTTGGCCTTGCAGCATCGCCGTTGTCGGCCATGTATTTTTCTCTTTGTGGAAACAAAATGCCAACCGAATAGCGCACTTCCGGCAAATCGGTTATTATTTCGTGTGCATCATCCGGCATCGAATACTCCGAACCGGGGCCAAGCAGTTCTTTCCGCACTTCCTTAATTAGAAGTTTGCGTGCGTCATATGTTTGTTTTTGTAATTCTACCGTTGTCATATGAAATACCTCCTCGTTCTACAAAGCGCAAGGTCGATTCGTATAGCTAATTGAGATTTGGACATCCGAGACATCCATTATCGTTTCTACTTGAACAATTTGTGATAATGCACTTAGTTCCTCTTTTACGATATCGAAGAGAAATGTAGTTTCATCCGGTGTCTGTTGATAGCTTTTGATAACACTTTGCCCGATCAGCCTTAGTATTCTGATTCTTAGGCTTCTGATGGTATTGCATGCCTCATAGAAGCTTTCCGGGGAAGACATCATTTCGTCGTCTTCACAGATAAGAGCAATTTGAAAAAAGGCGTCTTCCTCACGAGGCGCAATAATTCTGCTTTCCGGATTAAGCCAAGTCCGCAGTGTAACGGGGTGCTTTGGGGCACCGTATTCCTTCATTGCGTTCGACAAATCTTGGAAGGACAGCCTATGCGCATCTTTATATGCTAAAAGTTGCTCCTTCCAATGCTTTGACTTCCGAAACGCCTCTTTAATTTGCTCATTCGAAGCGGCAAGCTTTTTTATTATCTCTTCGATAATGTCCTTTGCCTGAGCACTGTTTTTTGTAAACAATAGCATATCACCGGCGGTAATGTCTTTTACTGCACTTTCTATAACCGTCATCTGGTCGCGATTAAATATGTACGGCGTGAAATATTTTGTAAAAAAGATTGATTCTCCATCCGATGTGGTTGCAATCCGAACAATATCCGCTTTTGTCGCTGCGCCGCTGGACACGTTCGATGCAGCTTGCAACGCCGATTTTATTGCTATTCCCTCTAAGTATTCTTCGATTTCTTGGTTGTTCAGAATATCGCTGTCGGCCATATGCTCTTCTTCGCTTGTATCTGAAACTTCAAACTCTAATATAGATCGGTTATTAAGTTCTCGTTCTTTTTTCACAAACAATTTCTTTTGATAATTATAGAAAAGACGTTCATGTGGATATAGTATACATTCTACTCTTGGGGCTACAAAGATAGAAAAAACAGAAAACCGTTTTGTACCCAAACAGCCGGTAGAAACAACGGTATCATAGTTATTCTTGTAATCAAAAGCACCGGTAGTTTTTATGTGCAAATCATTGTCAAGGGCTATCCCTGAGGGTAGAAGTGCTTTGAAAATATCAATATAAAAAGGCTTTGGAACCAATAGAAGTACTGTTCCGAGCTGCAACGCATTCTCAAGCACATCTATCAGAGGCTGTATTTTTGGGTTCCTGTATTCAATTAAATGAAAGATGGTATTCATAGTTCGGGATATGTCCGATAGCAAATCAGCTAATGCCCCGCTATAATCATTTGCTACGCTAGCTAAAAAATCCTTTTTCTCAAGTACCGACGGGCATTCTAAGTTCATTTCTTGTCGTGCAATTTCGACATCGTGTATCGGGAAAGCTATATTTGAGAAATAATTCATCAAAGAATAGCTTTCGATGATGAATATATCGATTATTTCATCATTTTGTTTATGGTGGCGGATATCCGATATCTTTCGGCAAAAGGTTCGGTACTCTTCTATATCAATAATACTATCGACATCATGCTCAATCATATCTCGATTTATGATGTTGCTAATAAGCGACTCGTTCTTACAGGTAAGGGGTCCATTCGGCGCGGTAGGTGTTGAATAAGATAGTAGCATATCCTTGGTGCAAGCAAAGACGCTTGCATCCGGATAGGCCGCACAAACATTGCCGTCATAATCTGCAATGGGAAGTGATATTAAAGTCTTTTTTAGGCTTCGCCGATTAATTATGTCCGGCAATTCCGTCTCGCCGTTTTTAACTGTTTGTACCCCCATGATGAGAAAAGCAAAAACTTGCTTTTCTTCATCTGTAAATATAAGTTCTCTTGCAATAGTAGCCTTATTTGTAAATTTCAGTACAGGAGTGTTTTTACCCGGGTTGCCACGGAAAGGATACTCATTGCCTTCGGAAAAATAGGATACCGGCATCAAATCGGTCATTCCGATGTACTGGACACCGCCATAACGAATCCTCACTTTATCCACGAATGAGTCTGCAAAATCTCGATCACACACGATTACAGCCGACTTTTTTCCAATACCTGCTATATCGGATTTGCTTTTATTGAAAACAGTTTGCAAAAAATTAAACTTTGCTTTAGAGTCGCTACGAATCCCTCTACCGTCCAAAATGGTTGCCTCGCCGTAATAGGGCTTTATTTTATAGAACGATTTTGGCGGCATGGTAACTGTTGTTGGCGTCATATATCCTTTTTGAACCGAATCATATGTCACTCGTGCCATATTATCAGCCGTTAAACCAAGAAATTTAGCACGTTTATTTTCGAAGATTACAATGTCTCCGGGACTCAGCGATTCCACTAACTCTGCCGGGGTTAGCGCATCATAAACAATACAAGACAAGGCAATATAAAGGATCAGCAAAATATCAAACATCTGCGACCCAGTATGAAAAATGAGGCTACTGCTTTTTTCTTCCTCATCCATTAATTCAGCAATATAGCCCGCATAAGTAGACATAATTAAGCCGTCCGAGATTCGCTCATCTTCAAAAAAAACATCGCATTTTCTTAATAAGCCTAAAACCGGATCATTGAGCATTTTGTCTCCCTCCTATTGAGGCCAACTTAGCAAAACGTGTTCTACCTTAGAGTTTTTCTCATCTTCGCATTATTGGACTTACAGCTTCATATAGGGTAGTGTCAATACAAGTTTGCAAAAAAGACACATCAAATAACTTATTATAAAATTATTATATTCTCCCCAGCTACTAATATCAACATTATTTGTCAAAACAGAAAGAATTTTGTTGTTACCGAGATAAAAAATTGACACCGTATAAAACACGGTGCCAGAGTGAGGAATTTAAACATAATGGGAATTTAGACCATACCATCAATTACCTTAGTTCGCTCATATCCAACTGAAAGGGATTAGGCAATCCTTATCATCCCACCACTTTTCAACTATTGCATCTTGAAAATATTTTTCATTAATATCAGCATGATCAACTATAATGATTTGCATATTGGGTGTAAGTTCTTGTAACCAGTTATAAATGAATCTATAAATAATTCTTATTTCTTGGCTATCCACATTTTCATTGTTCATTTCTGGTGGAAAATAGACTTGAGAGGGTTGGTCAATAAATAAAAAATGCGGTACCGGTCGGCAATTCTGAACAAAAAACTTGTGAAGTGCGAATAGTGCTATTAGATGGCAACCAAGCCAATTGGATCCACTTCCTAACTGCTGTAAGGGTACAGGACGTTCTTTATCAACGACAACCGTGACTCTATTCATGTCTAAGCGGTATGGGTAATCGCAGTGCTCTAAGTTTAGTTTCTTTGCCCAACTTGTCATATCAAGAGAGAGCCGATTACTAATTGACTGCTTACGCTCGTCAATGGATTCATCGCTCAGCAAGGCATCGATCTTAGTAATTTTCCGTTGTAACGCCAATACTTGTTCCTTCTGTTTTGCGGAATTGTCCACAATAACGACACTTTCTAACCATAAACTTATTCGGCCAATGACTCGAGCCCTTCTCGCATTTAGATCTTTTAATGCCAAGGCATCTTTGTTTTCTGCATATATTGCTTCCACTTCAATCTTTGCAGTTTTTATTCGATCTGAAATTTGTTGTTGCTCAGCTTGCAATCCGTTTATAAATTCATTTATTTGTGGACGCTCCCGGTTAGCTGTAGACAAGTTTTCAGATAGTCTCTTCACTGCATTTTGTATGTCCACGGCACAAGGAAGAGGTTCACGCAACTCAGCAGAACACAATGGACAGTGATTTGCTGAAAAATCCATAGCCTCAAATAATCCTATCGATTCTAGTCGCTTTATCTGATGATTCATTTCTGCAGAGTACCCACTTGCAGCATCCAAAAATTCAACAGCATTTCTGATGTCAATTCCTATGTTTTCAAGAGAAATCTCATCATTTCTTATCTGTGTCTGAAGATATGAAATTCTATCCATACCTGATATATGAACATCCACTGGGTTCCATTGGCAAGCTGCCGCTAACGCACTTCTGACTGAACTATAGTCTGTCATATCAATGACACTACTATCTGAAATCAATCCCACTTCTTTGGCTTCAGTAATGAGTGCGGTTGCACGATGCAAACCATTACCTTGCAACTGCGTTACTTCGTCAATGCTTCTTTGCAGCAGAATCTGATCACGTTTCAATTTTGTTCGTTCTGCCGCCAATTCTAAACTGTCCTCACTGACAATACCCAAAAAATAGGGCATGGTATCTTTTATGGCTTGCGGAACAAATGGTTCGCTTTGCTTGTGAAAAAGGATTTTCTGTGCAGCAATTTCATCTTGCCCTTGAATGCAATAGAACATGGCATGTCGAATGTTGGCCGATAAAGCCCCCCTCGTCTGGCCTTCAGGTGGACTGAAGAGGTTCTCAGATATTCCAATTTTTCTAGAAAGCAGCGTCTCTAGGCCGGTTACATCTATACTATTTGTCAAAACAGAAAGAATTTTGCCTTACCTATTTATCTTGATAAAAAAACTGGCACCGTATATAACACGGTGCCAGAATGGGGATTTTTAGCCGGTAGGGTTCAGTTTTAAGGGAATTTAATAATAATTTTACTTATCTGAACAACAATAAGTATCACTATTGCTGTGGGAGATAATATGTTATGATAAAAGATATTTTACTTGGCAATTTAAACCGAACTTTATATATTTTAAATCACTACTCACTTTATAAAAAAATCAATTAGAAGGTATTACGTTGTCATATAGCCAAACTTGCCTTGACATTCTTGCGGGATCCCTGTGTTCTATACCGTTTTGTGAAAATCAAGATTATGAGTTAATTAATAAGAGTGGTAATGCAATATGTGTTGCAGTTGAGCAAACTGCTTTAGAAATGAAATCTTGTAATGGAAAAATAGGTGAGAAATTGTATCCTGTGATTGCAAAACAGTATATTAACCTTAATGGACCGGCTTCATCAATAAATGATTTGCAGACAAGACTTAGCCGCGTTGAAATAAGAATGGACCTTGAAGATATCCAACAATCTCTTAATCAGGGTGAACTAATGATGTCTGGATTACTATTCAACAATAAAATTTTATTTGCATCCTGCTTAGCAGCAATAAATAGTTTGGAGAATTTAATCGAAATATGATAATATTATGTTAGCAATTTTTTTAGCAGAATATATGTGAGGTATTGTATTGTACTTTGGTAAACCATAGAGGTGGGATGTACTCCAATGGCCGGAGAATCCAAGTGATTCAATTAAAGTATTGACAATTTCGCTAGCATTGTTTGTGCCATAAAAGATTATTGTTGACATTTTTTTCTCTAGTCCCGATTCAACGATGTTTATTACCTTGCCTTCGTCACTGGTTAACTTAACATATGCATAATTTATTATTCTTCGATTTAAGTAAGGAAATGACTTCATATCGATAGCAACTGAAACATATTCGCATTTTCTGATTTCATCGATGACATTACAGAAAAATTCTAATCCCGCAAGTGGAATAGTAGGAATAATTGCTTTTTGATGGGATAGGTCGATTTTTGGTATCTTATCAAATGCATCTATCTGTAGTTTTTTAATTACCGTAGGGGGGTTTTTAAAAGCAGTTATAGATGGCGATTCAATAAGTACATAATTGTCATGCGACAATTTAATATTTATCAATTCAGCAATTTCCTCTTGCTGGTAAAGCCTAATGCGATATTTGGATCCATAAGATGGATAAGTTATGTCTTTTAAACGTGGGTGATTATATATAACATCGCGGAAAGGAAAGGAAGTATTTTTTGTTTTAAGATTAATGGCAAAAATGTAATTTTCAAAACACAGACCTTCAAACACAATACATTCGTTATTTTCAAAAGGTAATGTTGCGTGAATTTTTTCATCAAATAGGTATTGATTTTTAATTTTATACCATTCATTATTTGGGAGAGGGCTGTATTTTAGCCAAATATATTGATTTATCCACTTGTCTGTTAGTAGTCTGGTTGGATAATCCTTGTTAAAATCAATATAGAGAGTGTCGTTTTCAACTTTGTTGAGCAATGATAGATCTTCCAAACCTGCTGATGCGAATACCCTATTTGCTAGAAAATTGTTTGGAGTATATACAGATCTTAAGATTTCCATACACGGGAAGACAATTTTTTTATTGCAATGTTCAATTATAACACATTTTTCATCCAAACAAGATTTGCAGTTTTCAAATGAATAAAGTGTGGTTGGTATAACATCCGAAGCATTTTTAACAAATTGTTTAATGTTAGCTGTAAGATAAAAATGAAAGGTTTCCAGACCATTAGCCACTGTATACGTTTTTCCATTCATATATTTAAGACCAATATAAAGTAAAGGAAGAAATTCCAATGAATATTCAACTGACTTTATCTTAGTTGATGTCTTAAAAAATGCTTCTATAAAGTATTTCTGATTATATATGATAGGAGAATTTACCCAATGTAGAGTTACTACCTCGTTCAGTTCAAATGGCCATGGATTTAGAATAGATATAGATATTTTCGCCAATGCTATTACACCTCAAATAGATTAATTATATGAGTGTAGCATAAAAATCGGTTGTTTAGATTCTAGAAATAAGCATAAAACTACAAGTATTGCATGCAAAAAACACTTTATAGAGGTGATAGTCGTGAGCGAATTGACTTCTTCTAGATTTAAAACATCTCGCATAAATATGCAAATTTATGCAAGACGCTCCACGACCATTATTTAAGTTTGAGACAAATATGACAAATTAGAAAATATATTGTATCAATAAATTATTATTTTTTGTATCATTGTTTATTATTTATTTACACCAGCGAAGCTGGCAAATGCTAACAGGTGAAAGTCCTGTAGTGGTAAAGGTAGGGCAGCCACTTAGTCAGTAACCAGCGTATGGAGTAATTCATGCGTTGAAGCGTTACGGAATGTTCCGAAGGGAGCAGACAAACTAGCGGGTTGTAACATGAAGTGAATACTGCCGCACCGTTATTTACATTCCCGAAAGGGAACAACAGGGAGTCGAGCTGAGACATCAACAGCGAAGACAGCAGACGGTATGAAGAACCCTAAATGCAATACCTAAGAACCCTGCGGTGTAGAGGTAACGACACGTTAGGAAAGTATTTGTCGGAACTGGAGAGAGCCTACTTTGCACAGAAAACTGTAAAGAGGACGCATATAAGCGAAAGTGAAGTTGCAGTCCTGCAAAGAGGCAGTCAGAAGTGCCCATAGTACCTGCTATTGTACAGACAGCAAAACTGTACATAGGAAAGGGGCACAGCTTTATTCAAGTCTGTAGAGGAGGTAGGTGCTGGTGATTGCCGATAAAGCTATTAACACCCATGAAAAAGTACGAAACATCCAGAATAGACTATACCTTACAGCCAAAACTGACCGAAAGAGAAAGTTCTATGCGATGTATGACAAGATATACCGCAAGGATATTTTAGAGGAAGCATGGAAACGGGTAAAAAGAAATGGTGGGGCAGGCGGTATTGATAAAGTCAGCATTATTGACGTGAAAGCGTACGGCGAAGAAAAACTGTTGGACGAAATAGCGGAAGAATTGCGGACAGAGAAATATCGGTGCAAGCCTGTCAGACGAACCTATATTCCAAAGGCAGATGGAAGGAAAAGAGCACTAGGAATACCTACGATTAAGGATAGAATAGTACAGATGGCGGCAAAGATAGTAATAGAGCCGGTATTTGAATCCGATTTCCAGCCTTGTTCGTATGGATTTCGACAAAAACGAAGTGCACTACAGGCAATGGACAGGATATTCGAAGTGGCTGATAAAGGCGGTGCTTTGTGGGTAATTGGTGCCGACATTAAAGATTATTTCGGCAGTATAAGCCATGACAAACTGCTTTTACTGGTAGAACAGAGGATAGCTGACCGCAAGGTGCTGAAGCTTATAAAAGGCTGGCTGAAAGCAGGAATGCTTGAAGCTGGACAATACAGTGAAAGTACACTTGGGGCACCACAGGGTGGAGTTATATCGCCGCTTTTATCCAACATATATCTGAATTATTTTGATGTATTCTGGAATAAAAGATTTGGGCACCTGGGCGAGCTGGTACGATACGCAGATGATTTTGTGATATTGTGCAAACGGAAAGCACAGGCAGAAGAAGCCCTAAAAGCGGTAAAATGGATTATGGATAAGCTGGAACTAACATTGCACAGCGAGAAAACGAAGCTTGTTGATATGTATTTCGGAAAAGACAGCTTTGATTTTCTTGGCTTCAATAATAGATTTCAGCGGTTCAGAAACAAAAGCTGGAAGTGGTATTGGACATTACAGCAAGCTCCATCCCAAAAGGCTATGAAGAAAATGAGAGCCAACGTCAAAGAGGTGTTTAAGAGTCCAAGCAAATTACTGTGGAGCATGGAAGAAATGGTGAAGCTACTCAATCCCAAAATCATTGGGTTGAGAAATTATTATGCCCGGCGGTTTACAAGACCATGGTTATGGAAGATAGAGAAGTATATCAATTATAAGTTTACCCGGTGGTATAATCGGAAGAAACAACGCAAATACAGGCTTGGAAATGCTGCAAAAGTCAGAGAGTTGACCTTGCAGGCTGGATTAGCAAGTATTTGCGGCTGAATGCTGAAGGAAGAAGAATATCGGAAAGCCGTATGCGGGAAAACCGCACGTACGGTTTGATGAGGGGGCGGTGGCAATCCCACTGCTCTACTCCATCAAGGGTAAAAGACTGAATGTGTAAAAAGTCCCGTAAATAAGCCATTTCTGTGATTTTGCAATTTTCAAACTGTACACTCAGAACGCGATTTCTCCTGTACGAGGGAATCAGTCTATCGGCTCGGATTCCGTTCGCGAGAGAACAGAATTGATAACGTGCTTTCACGACAGGATAGATGTTTTGCGTTTCTGGGGCTTGGTGAGAGAACAGGATAGATGTTTTTGGGATTTTAGCGTGCGCGTGGGAACAGGGCGAAGTGTTATGAATAAGAACAAGAGTTTTCGCCGCAAGAAAACTCTTGACTATCACCTTGGGTGTTGGCTTATCCTTATAATGAGGTGATTAATGTGTTAATAAATGAAGTTGGCAAAGCAATAGGGTTAACCAAAAGGGCGATTGAATACTACGTGGAGCAAGGTCTGGTCTTTCCATCCGTTTTGGAGAATGGATACAGGGAATTCAGTTCCTGCGATGTTGAGCGGCTGAATAGAATATCTATTCTCAGAAAGCTGGGGATTAGTACAAATGAAATTCATGATATTCTTAATGACGAAACGGGCGAATTTCTGCGTAAAGTATCCGTTCAGAAGGAATTAGATATTCAAAGACAACAGGCAAAGAGAGCAGTGCTCAATAAACTTAGTTCAGGGGCAAGTTATTCTGAAATCAGTGATGAATTGCAATCGATTGAGGACAGATCGACCATCGCCGAAAAACTCTTAATTGCTTTTCCCGGTTATTATGGCAGATTCATATGTCTGCACTTTGCCCAATTCTTGAAAGAGCCGATTACAACAGAAAAACAGAAATGCGCATATAATAAGATTCTGTTGTTTTTAGATAACGTTCCTTCGTTTGCTCTTTCGGAAGATTTGAAGAAATACCTGATGGAGAATACAAAACATATCAGTACAGAACAGATTACTGATATGATAGCCAACATGAAAAAATCAATTGAGCATCCCGATGATTTTTTGGAGAACAACAAAGAATTTCTGGACCAGTATTTGGAATTCAAACAATCGGATGAATACAAGCATTCTCCAGCGTTTCAAATTCAGTCGCTGGTAAAAAAGTTTAACAGCACTAGCGGCTATTATGATGTATTCATACCTGCATTAAAGGAACTAAGCCCCGCCTATTCCGAATATCACAGGCAGTTGGAAATAGCAAACGGAAAGATATTGGCTAAATACCCCAATATAGAAAAAATGTATAGCGAAACAAAATGACACTTTGCTATATATCTTAGGGCACCCTGCGCTTTATTTCGTAAAGTGCCTTGCTTATTTTCCTCTTATTCATCCACATCAACCGTCACACCCGACTTGAATTCCACGGTGAATTTATCCTCATAGATAGTGACTTTTTCAATCAGCCGCCGGACAAGCGGCTCGTCGTATTCCGTCAGGGCGGTAGGCTGCTCCCGAAAGATAGTGCCCATGTCGGCAATGCGCTTTTTCTGCTCGTCCCGCCCAGCGCTTTCCAGCTGAAGCTTTTGCTTACCAAAGCGAAAAGCAGGTTGCCATTTATTGCCGCGTCAGCACGGGTATTAACTAACGGTGGTTGCAGCAACACAAATCAAAATAATTTTTAACTAGCCCTTGTTTGTAAAATAAAAGTTGCATAAAACTGAATAAATCTGTAAACAGGAACGTATGAGACAATATGAATTAACAAACGAAGAATGGAATTAGCTAAAAGACTTGCTACCACCTGAGGATAGTGAGTATACGATTCCGCCCAAAGCGAACACTGTGAGTCCATGGCGTTGCGATTGGACGATTTACAAAGAGCGCCATTTGGTGGAGTGTTTTTTTCAAAAGCTGAAGTGATTCAGAAGGGGTGCAACTTAGGAGAAAAATATGCAGAATATTATCACAGAAACAATAGACAATTTATGCAAAAATCATATGACAGGATATTATGTGGAAGCCCTCCCGCAGCTACATGAGCTGATTGGGAAATTGATGCCGGAGGGGCAGACTGTGGGCTGTGGCGATTCCGTTACGCTGGAGCAGACCGGCGTATACGAATATGTGAGAAATCATTCTTACACTTTTCTGGATAAATACCAGCAAGGCTTGAGCCACGAGGAAAAGCGAGAGCTTTATCTTCGAAATTTTCGTGCGGATACTTTTTTAACAGGAATCAACGCGGTAACTACAGACGGAAAACTATTTAACATCGATGGAAACGGCAGCCGTGTCGCACCCATCATTTATGGACCTAAGCAGGTGCTTGCTGTCGTAGGAACGAATAAAATCGTAAAATCAGTGGATGACGCCATTTTGCGCACCCGTCAGATTGCCGCACCATTGGATGCCAAACGGCTTGGAAAAGAAACACCGTGTACAAAATTGAGCCGGTGTATTGATTGTCATCATTCCCAGCGGATTTGCAACGACTTTGTATTGATAGCCGGTCAATTTGAAAAGGAACGAATCAAAGTTATATTTATTGAAGGAAATTACGGTTATTAATCTCAATTATCGCGAAACAAATCAGGCGTCCTACGTTATTTTTCGTAGAGTGCCTGGTTTCTTTTCATCTCTATTCCCCTACATCTAAGTCCATGAGCAAATATAAAGGGGGTGGGTGCCAGTCCCGGTAGATTACAGCTGAGCATTGAAGTTATGGTAAGCCGAGGATTAAAATAAACGATTGTCCTGAGCAGTGTAAATTCGAAAAGAATTTGTACACTTTTATAAGTTTAAAATGTTCGGATGAATTTTGTTGACAAGCCGTTGAAACTATGGTAATATAACAAAGTTGCTTGTGTTCGACAGAATATGCCAGCAACGCAGGACCTTGAAAATTAAACAACGAAAAGAATTAAGGAACCCGTAATTAAAGAGAGTATCAAAGTACTTTCGGACAAAGTTGGTTGTCACTTGAAAAGACAACAAAATACACGTTAGTGTATCGTATTTAGAGCTAAACAAAGCTTTGAAATGCTGATATAAACGCCGAAAGGCGA
>JAEZWL010000191.1 GCA_023420245.1 Bacillota bacterium
CCTCCATGCACATTCTGCCGTTATGGTACGGACATTTCCACGGTTCAACAATCGGCTGATCCGACGGATGTCCGCTGTAATCCACACTCCAGAACCATTCGGAATTCTCTCTTTTGTCAATGATATCGTTCTTAATATAATCCCAAATATGCATCGAGACATCCAAATACTTGCGGTTGCCGCTTTTTTGATAAGCGTTAAAGAATCCGACAACGCTCTCCGCCTGCACCCACCAGATTCGGGTTTTATCCACCACTCCCCGGCAGCTTTGATTATTCAGAGCGCCGCCGTCATACGCGGTTTGAAGAACTTTTTCCGCGATTTGGGCAGTCATATTCCCTAGCTGCGCGTTCAGTGCTTCCTCGCCGAGAACTTCACACGCGCGGTCAATCAGCCAGGAAGCCTCGATATCATGCCCATAGGAATAGATATCGGCAATCGATTCCATTTTCTCGTCAAAGAATACCCGCAGAATCTGAGTATCTGCGTCATACACCTTATTCCTGCACAGCAGCAGAGCCCTTTTCAGGCTTTCTCCCACTTCGGGGTTATGATCCACCCGATACAGCTCCGTATAGGCCTCGATTACATGCAAAAGAGTATTCATACTTTTCTTCGCGTCGTAGCCGTTTTCCGAGAGTTTTTTGTTTTCAATCAGCTCCCAGCTTCGGCTGAACGCCTCCCGGTATCCCATGGAGTCAGAGCACCTTTCCTCTACGAGCCGATACAGCGAATAGGCCGTTTCCAGAGCCTCCCGATCGCCGGAAGCCGCAAAATACGAGGAAAGACCGTAAATCGCAAACGCCTGGTTATAGGTGTGCTTCATATCGTCAAGGGGTGTACCGTCACAATCCATCATCCAGTAAACGCCGCCAAAGTCGGAATCAACGCAGTATTGCTTCAGAAACTGATAAGCATGCCGCGCGTGGTCAAGCGCATCCTGCTCCTGAAACAGCAAATATAAATTGGAATAGAACCAAAGGATACGGCTGTGAAGAATGACTCCCTTATCCGCGTCCTTCTTTATGTTCAGGTTATAATCCATAAACCCATAATACCCGCCGCGGCTATCCTTCATACGATTCCAAAACGGCGCGATATGCTGTAAAAGCTCTTCTTTTACCTCTTTACGCAGTTGAATAAATTCATCCACTGAATACCCTCCTTTTAAACGGCGTCCGGATTTTGTATCGTCAGGATAAACGCCCCAGAAAAAACTTCAAGATAGCATCCCCCGCGTAAGGGAGATATTCATGCTGGTATTCCGGAAAATACACAACCTCTTTTTTTGACCCGATGCCATTGTATGCTGCCATTTGGGAAAACGGCGGGCATACCTTATCCATCAAAGCGGTGAACCAAAGCACATCGCAGGTGATGTATTTGGTAATATTTTTTAAATCAATATATCCCAGACGCTCAAAAAACGCCGCTTCCTTCCGATGCATCGGGTCACGCTGGCGGAAATACCAGGTGATTTCCTCATAGGAGTCATTCTCAAAATTATTTTGGTAAATTCCCCGAAAATCGCACAGGAACGGGTACATGGGAGCCGCCGCTTTTAATTGCGGAGAAAGTGCCGCACACGCTACGGTCAGCGCTCCTCCCTGAGAAGCACCGGTCGCAAAAATATGACCGGCATCCACGAAATCCATTTTGGCAAGAATCCGAATACATTGTGCGGTATCCAGATAAACGTTGCGGTAAAACAAAGCGTCCGGATTCTCGCTTTCCAACCCGCGAATAATATGACCGCTCTGGGTATTTCCTTTGTAAAGTCCATTGTCTTCGCTTTCTCCGCCCTGCCCGCGGACATCCATCGCCAGAACGCAGAAGCCTTCGGCGACATAGCCGAGCTTTCCGGTCCAGTCTCCGCAGTTGGTCCAGTAGCCGTGGAACACGGCAATTGCCGGAATTTTGGTGCCTTCCGGAATATTTTTCGGTTTTAAAAACTGACAGTGCACCCTTGCCCCGCCGACACCGGTAAAATACAGATCATAGGCCTCGCAGCTTCTGGCGACAAAATCGCTTTCAACCAGTTCATAATCCAATGAAGCCCGGTCCAGCTCCTCTTTCGCCCTTGCCCAATAGGAATCGTAGTCCTTCGGCGCTTCGCCAATCCCTCTGTAGCCGCTATACGGGTCAGTCTGACATTGATATAATTTTTCCATGATTATTCCTCGTGTATGTTTAAATTCTTCCGTCCGTATCATCAAGACCAATTTTTTCGTGGTGCTCTTTAACAAACGCTATCGTTTCCTCTACCGTTGTATAGGCGACGCCGACATAGGTATCCGCCGCGCCATAATACAATGCAATTCGCCCGGTATCGGAATCGCAGAGAGCCGCACACGGAAACACCACATTCGGCACAAGTCCGCGCTCCTCATACCACTCCTCCGGCGTAAGCATAAAGCACCCCGCGCGATAAAGCACCTTTGCAGGATCATCTCGGTCAAGAATTGCCGCGCTCATGGAATAAACCAGACCGTTGCAGGTTCCGGTTACGCCGTGGTAGAAAATCAGCCAGCCCTCATCCGTTTCAATCGGCGCGGGTCCGCAGCCGATCTTTACGCTCTGCCACCAGCCGTTTCCGCCCTTCTGCATCACGTTGCGATGTTCTCCCCAGTAGGTCAAATCTGGGCTTTTACTCAAAAAGATATCACCGAACGGGGTATGCCCGCTGTCGCTGGGACGTGAGAGCATGATGTATTTTCCGTCGATTTTACGCGGGAATAAAACGCCGTTGCGATTGAAAGGCAAAAAGGGATTTTCCATTCTTGTAAAGGTTTTAAAGTCCTTGGTTCTGGCCAGCCCGATGGAGGCGCCGTCAAAATCTCCGCACCAGATGATATAGTAGCAGTCTTCCACCTTAACCAAACGGGGGTCATAGGCATACAACGGCTGATAGTCCCTTCCGCTTTCATCGGTGAAACGGATTTTTTCTTCGTCAAACTCCCAGTGGATTGCGTCCTTGCTGCGTCCCAAATAGATATGAGGCCTTCCGTTAATGGTTTCGCCGCGGAAAACGCCCACAAATGCGCCCTGATAGGGCACCACAGCGCTGTTGAAAATACGCGCTACATTCTTCACCGGGTTTCTTCCGATAATCGGATTCTCTTTGTGCCGCCAGATTGGGAACATGCAGTCCTCGGGTTTTTGCTGCCACGGAATATTAGGCAAGCTTTCGCCTATTATTTTTACTTGTTTCATCATTTATTTCGATCCTTCCGTTAAGTTATTAACCAACATCAGCCCTTTACGGAGCCGCTTGCAAGACCGCTGTAGATTTGTTTTTGGAAGACGATAAATACAATCAGCGCCGGAAGCATGGTGATAATCACACCGGCGCAGATGTAGTTGTACTGACTTCCGATTGGTCCGGTAAAAACGCGCAGTGCCGTTGAAATTACGCCGAGCGTGTTCTTGTCCTGCAGGTAGAGGC